>RZZR01000133.1 GCA_009929795.1 Deltaproteobacteria bacterium
CGTGCTCGGCGTTGACGTACAACTGGTTCCACTCCTGACTGTCCATGGCCTTGAAGACCTCGGCATGCCAAGGTGAAAGGGCTGCCTCTGGTTCCAGACTGTGAAAGCTCTCCACCAGCCGGATCGCCTCGTCCGGGCCGAGCTCCCTGATCACGGCCAGGATTCCCCGCCGGAACTGGGCGCACAGCTCACCGATCCGGTTCATGTGGGTCGGCAGAGCCCGGTTCTCGTGGAGCATCAGGGCCGCCATCTGAATGATCGGCCCCAAAATTCGGACCCGGAATTCCTCTTCCTCGCCTTTGTCCATGCCCCAATCAACCACCGGCCGGAAATGGTCCGGCGGGTACCAGTTCAAGCCATCGTGAACCTTGGCCTCGAGTTCCGGCCCCGGCCTGAACAGGGGGCCGTAATGCTCGGCCAGATGGTGCAGGCAGGACCAGGTCAGAAAAGTGGCCCCCTTGGCCCCGATGGCGTCGTGGGCCCGGAAAGGGTTCGGTCCCAGAAGGCGGCGGACATACTTGTCGATCTTCCAGTACGGCATGTTGGACACTTCGTGGAACCCGGTCCCGGCCAGGGTCAGGCCGCAAAACAGAACGTCCAGGACAAAGGACCAGTGGTCGCCCACCGGAATGGGCATCAGGCCCAAGGCCCAGAGGAGCCGGGTGAAATCAGACGGCTCGGCCTCCACGATCTCGAAGACCTTGTTCGACTCGTGGGGAAAGGCCGGGTGGGCGATGCCCACGCCAAGCTTGGAGGCCGGAAAGCCCGAGGTCACGGACCGGATCTCGATCTCAGGAAAGGCCTCCCGGAAGATCCGATAATGGGCCCGTTTGATCTCGAGATTCTCGGGCACGGCCTCCAGCAGAATCCGGGGGCCGTAGCCCTGCAATGCCCGGGGAAGATGGACGCCGTCGTAGCTCAGGCGGATCACGTTGGCCATGATCCGGTCGGCCCGCTCCGGGCCGAAGGAGCGGACCAGGCCCGGGTACTGCCCCCCGATGCCGTCCGCCGCCCCGGGAAAATCCAGGGCCACCACCGGCACCCCGAACGGCTCCAATCGGGCTCCGAACTGCATCACCTTTCCGGCCCCGACAATGCCGCCGGCTCCGGACACGACCATGGCCCCCCTGGAACCGGCCGGACCAAAGACCTTACCCACCAATTCCTCGGGATTTACAGGAAAACGGCCCTGGCGGAAAAAATCCAGGGTCGGACCCAGGCCGATGGTTTCCAGCGTCGATCGTCTCATGGTCTCGAGCATCTTTGGTTCTCCTCATCCGACCCGAAAGAGTGCGGCCACGCCCATGTCACCGGCGGCACAACCCAGGACCAGGGCATAGCCCCCGCCCAAGTCCACGGCCTCCTCCAATGCCTCGACAACGATCCTGGTCATGGTCGGGCCCTGAGGGTGACCATAGACCAGGGAGCAACCGGTCCGGTTCATCTCCCGCCAGTCGAACCCGCAGACCTTGGCGAACACGGCGTCGTTGACCGCGAAGGGGTTGTGGCTCTTGACCACCGCCATATCGTCCAGACGCATCCCGGTCCGATCCAAAAGCTTGAGCACTGCCTGAGCCGGAGCCTCGGGCATCATGGCCGGCCCGACCCGCACCTCGGCCTTGACCATCATCCGGATGTCCACCTCGGGCCGCCGACTGAGTTCCCCGGCCCGCTCCCGCGAGGCAACCAGCAGCATGGCCATGCCGTCGGCGGCGTGGGTCTGGGTGCCGCCGGTGACGCAGGGTTTGAGCTCCCACATGGCCCGCAGGGCCTCCAGGGAAAGACGCCGGATGCCCGTGTCCTCCTCTATCCGGCCCAGGGGCCTGCCCTGCACGTTCAGGATGTCCATCGGTTCGATGAATCGATCAAGAAATCCTTGGCTCTTGGCCTTGAAATACTGCTCATGACGGAGAAAGGCGATCTCGTCCACTTCCCGGCGCTCGATTCGATGCCTGAGGGCCGCGTTCCCGGCCGTCTCGATCATGGACTGCCCGGCCGCGGGGTCGAACCCGAAATTGTCCCACACGTCGCTGATGACCTCGGTCCGCCGATAGGCCCGTCGTTCGGGAAAAACACTGGCAGGCGAGTCGCTGGTCCGGTCGAAGGTCAGGGCCCCGGCCACGGCGCAGGTTCCGGCCTGGACCTCGCCCCCGGCCAGGAGCACGGCCTGGAGGCCCGTGGCGCAGGCCTGTTCGACATGAAAGCCGGGGATGCGCCGCCCCAGACAACTGGCCACCATGGGCGCGTTCCAGAACTTCCAATGCCAGGGGATGGTCGAGCCAATGATCAGACTCTCCAGGACCGAGGAACTGATTTTCCTCCGGCCCAGAATGCGGTTCATGGCCTCCCCGGCGAACTGGCCGATGTTGACCTCGGCCAGGGCCGAAGTCTGCCAGGCCGGAAAGGGGCTGCACCCCCAGGCCCCATAGGGAATCCGAACGTCGGGATACATGGATTCGGGTTTCATGATCGCCTCATATGGGTTTCAGGACAACGGACCGAATTCGTTGACGCTGTCGAGAGCCTGGAATACCTAGCAAGCCAATGCCCGACATTTCCATGGCCCTTCATTTCTACCGCAGATCGAGCCGGGCCTCAACAACCAGGTACGCATGAAGATGATATCCGAACATCGAACGACACGACGCTAAAAAGGACGGCCATGAAACCTTCCTCCCCTCGCAGGGCCGGACCGAAACAGCCATTGGAGATCGGCCGATCCGTCCCCCGTATCGACGGCCTGGCCAAGGCCGTGGGCGCCGAGCGCTACGCCGTGGACGAACACCCCGAGAACCTGCTCTGGGCCGGGGTCAAGCGGGCCGGTGCGGCCCACGCCCGCATCCTGGCCGTAGACACGGCCCGGGCCGAGGCTCTCCCCGGCGTGTTCAAGATACTGACCAGAAAAGACGTTCCCGGCACCAACCGCCAGGGCATCGTACACAAGGATCAGCCGGTTTTGGCCGGATCCGTTGTCCGCTATCCAGGCGATCCACTGGCCCTGGTCCTGGCCGAGACCAAGGATGCCCTGGCCCGTGCCCTGGATCTGATCGAGACCCGACTGGAGCCCCTTCCGGCGGTCTTCGATCCGGACCAGGCCCTAAAGCCCGGCGCGCCCCTGGTCCACGAAGGTCGCCCCAAAGGCAACCTGCTCCTCGGTTCGACCATCACCACGGGCCAGGGCCGGGCCGCCCTCAAGGATTGTCCGGCCAGGATCCGGGCCGAGTTCTCGGTTCCGGCCCAGCGCCACGGCTTTCTGGAGACTGAAAACGGCGTTGCCCGGCAGGACGAGAGCGGTCTCATCCACCTGACCGTCTCCACCCAGGCCCCGTTCCGGGACCGCTTCGAGATTGGCCACGCCTTGGGGCTCGACCCCATGCGCATCCGGGTTGTCGCCCCTTTTTTGGGCGGTGGGTTCGGAGGCAAGGACGGCTCCACGGTCCAATGCCTCCTTGCCCTGGCCGCCCTGCACGCCGACGGCCAGCCGGTCAAGATGGTCTGGGGCAGGGAGGAGAGCTTCCAGGCCGGGTACACCCGTCACGCCGCCCGAATGCGCTACGAACTGGGAGCCGGTTTGGACGGGACCCTCATGGCCCTGTCCTGCCGCCTGACCCTGGACACCGGGGCCTACGCCCACCTGGGCGGTGAGGTCCTGGCCCTGGCCGTCGAACACGCCGCAGGCCCCTACCGCATTCCCAACGTCCACATCGAGGGCCGGGCCGTGTACACCAACAATCCCGTGGCCGGAGCCATGCGCGGCTTCGGCGTGGCCCAAGTGGCCTATGCCATGGAACGGATGATGGACCTTCTGGCCGCCAGACTGGAAATCGACCCTTTGGAACTGCGGCGCAATAACGCCCTGCACCGAGGGGACCGCAACGCCTGCGGTGTGACTCTGACCGGGTCCACCGGCATGGTCGATTGTCTCACGGCCGTTGCCGATCATCCCCTTTGGCTGAGTCGAAAACAATGGACAGCCCAGACCCCTCGGTTCAAGCGCCGGGGAGTGGGCCTGGCCGCCGTGCACAACGCCATGGGCTACGGCCGGGGCCTGGCCGACTCGGCCATCGCCCGGGTGGAGCTGACCGAGCGGGGAACGATTCGCGTCTTCAGCGGGGTGACCGACATGGGCCAGGGCAACGCCACGGCCTATGCCCAGATTGCCGGCCAGATCCTCGGCCAGGACGACTCCATGATCGACGTTGTCCAGCCGGACACATTCCAATCACTGCCCTCGGGCTCCTCGGCCGCCGGACGGACCACCTACACCTTTGGTAAAGCCCTGATCACAGCCTGTGAAACCCTTCGAGCCAAGCTCTTTGCCCGGGCCGCCCTGATGCTCATGCTCGAAGGGCCCGACGACCTGGCCATGGTTTCCGGCGCGGTCCGCCATCTGCCCACGGCTCGGGATCTCCCCCTGCCGGTTCTGGCCCGGATGTTCACCGAGGCCGACCGGACGGCCATTGCCGAGGCCTTCATGCCCGTGGCCAAGGACAATCTGACCTCGGGCAAGGAATTTCGCATCGGTTTTCCTCATCTCCTGTTCGCCCACGCCGCCCACGCCGCCTTTGTCGAGGTGGACGAGCTGACCGGTCAGGTGGAGGTCGAGCACTACCTGGCCGCCACCGAAGCCGGCCGGGTCATCAACCCGCAGAGCTTCGATCAGCAGGTCCAGGGGGCCGTGGCCCAGGGCCTGGGCTATGCCCTGAGCGAGGATATGAAGTTTCAGGAGGGCCGGGTCCGGGCTGACTCCCTGGCCACCTACGTCATGCCCACCAGTCTGGATGTGCCCGATATCGTCTCCCTGCCCTGCCAAGTGGAGGAGCCCAGCGGCCCCTTCGGACTGAAGGGCGTGGGCGAAGTAGGCATGAACGGGCCCCTTCCGGCCGTGGCCAACGCCCTGGCCTCCTGCGGGATCGACGTCCGCCACGCCCCCCTGACCCCGGAACGAGTCCTCGAAGCCCTGGCCGGAAAAAAACCCAGGAGGAAACAATGATCCTGCGCTTCACAGTCAACCGGAAATCGGTCGAACTGGAGACCGAGCCCGATTGCCGGGTTGTGGACATCCTTCGGGAGGATCTGGGACTTTTCGGCACCAAGGAGGGCTGCGGGAGCGGCGAGTGCGGGGCCTGCACCGTGCTCGTGGACGGGGAGCCCCGACTGTCCTGCCTCATGCTGGCCGCCCAGCTCCAAGGCCGGGAAGTGACGACCATCGAAGGCCTGGGCACGGCCGACTCACCTCACCCGATCCAATCGGCCATGGCCCTGCACGGCGGCGTGCAGTGCGGGTTCTGCACCCCGGGCATGGCCCTGACCGCGGCCGAATTCCTGACCCGCCAGCCAGCCCCCGATCGCTTGGCCATTCGCGAAGCCCTGGCCGGGAACTTCTGTCGCTGCACCGGGTACCAGAAGATCGTCGATGCCGTTCAGGAAGCCTCCCTGGTCATGGCCGGTAACGATCGGAAAAAAAAACCATGACCGCCGTCCTTGCTCCTCGATTCTTCGACGACCTCTGGGCCATGCTCAACGACCAACCCGAAGCCACCCTCATGGCCGGGGGGACTGATCTCCTGGTCCGCCGCCGGGCCGGGCTCGTCAACCCCAGAACCATCGTTCTCCTGGAAGGCCTGGACGCCTTGGCCGAGATATCCCTCGACAACGGCGAGCTGGTCGTCGGCTCCGGGGCCACCCACTCCCGGATTCTCAACTCGCCCCTGATCCGAACAAACGCACCCCTTCTGGCCATGGCTCTGGCCAAAGTTGGCGGGCCCCAGATCCGGAACATGGGCACCATCGGCGGGAACCTCTGCACGGCCTCCCCGGCCGGGGACAGCCTGCCGGCCCTGCACGTCCTCGGAGCAAGGGTCGAACTCCTCTCCCAAAACGCCAGAAGGGTCATGAACCTCGATGAATTCATCCTCGGCCCGGGCAAGACCGCTCTACGGCCCGGGGAAATCTTGACCCGGATTCTCGTTCCCCCCACCCGGCACTTTCAAGTCCAGCACTTCGAGAAGGTCGGCCAGCGCAAAGCCATGGCCATCGCCGTGGTCAGCCTGGCCGGCCTGATCAGCCTTGGCCCCCGGGGCCTGATCGAGAATGCCCACCTGGCCCTGGGCAGCGTGGGGCCGACAATCATCCGCCCAGTCGAGGCC
>RZZR01000134.1 GCA_009929795.1 Deltaproteobacteria bacterium
AGACAGGGGCAGGTTGACCGTCTTGGATACGGCATTGTCGGTATGCTTCTGGAAGGCCGCCTGCATCTTGAGGTGCCACTGCGCATCGATGTCCATGGAAGTGACATATACACTGCGCAGTTCCTCGGGGAGAAATTCCATGTTCCGGACCGAGCCCTTTTCGATCACCTCGGCCATGAGCTTTTCGGAATAACAGCCCTGATCGTGCAAGGCCTTTACAAAGAAGCTGTTGGCCTCGGTCAGCTTTTCGCCGTCCATGACCTGGCGCACGAAGCACAGGGCAAAAAGAGGCTCCACCCCGGACGAACATCCGGCAATGATGGACAGGGTGCCCGTGGGGGCGATGGTCGTGGTTGTGGCATGGCGATAGGGCCCAAGATTCTGTTCCTTGTAGACGGAAGTCTCAAAGGACGGGAAGGGTCCGCGCTCCATGGCGAGTTTCTTCGACGCCGACCTTGATTCCTTCTGGATGAAATCCATCATCTGCTCGGCGAGCACGATGGCCCGGCGACTGTCGTAGGGCAGACCCAGCTGGTACAGAAGATCGGCCCAGCCCATGACGCCAAGTCCGATCTTCCTGTTCTTGCGCACGGTCTCCGTGATGCGCTCCAGCGGATATTCCGAAGCGTCGATGACATTGTCCAGAAAACGAACGCTGAGGTGCACCACTTCACGCAACCTGTCCCAATCGACCTCGATCCCGCCATCTTTTTCGAGCACGAACCGGGCCAGATTGATGGAGCCGAGGTTGCAGGCTTCGTAAGGCAGCAGGGGCTGCTCGCCGCACGGATTGGTGCTCTCGATCTCGCCCTGGTCCGGGTTCGGGTTGTCCCGGTTGATGCGATCAAGGAAGATGATGCCCGGGTCCCCGCTCTCCCAGGCCTTGCGGACCAGAAGCTGGAACACCTCCCGGGCCTGGAGCCGGGCTTTTTCCCGGCCCGTGTGCGGGGCGATCAGGGGATAGTCCTGGTCTTTTTCCACGGCCTGCATGAACTCTTCGGTCAAGGCCACGGACAGGTTGAAGTTGTTCAGGATCCCTTCCTTCTCCTTGGCCCTGATGAACTCGATAATGTCCGGGTGGTCCACCCGGAGGATGCCCATGTTCGCCCCCCGCCTGGTTCCACCCTGTTTGACCTGTTCCGTGGCCGTGTTGAAAATTCGAAGGAAGGACAGGGGTCCCGAGGCGATGCCGCCCGTGGAGCCCACCCGGCTGTTCTTGGGCCGAAGGCGGGAGAAGGAAAATCCCGTACCGCCACCCGACTTGTGGATCATGGCCGCGTTCTTGATGGCATCGAAGATGTCCTCCATGGAGTCCCCAACCGGAAGGACGAAACAGGCCGCCAACTGGCCGAGATCTGTGCCCGCGTTCATCAGGGTCGGGGAGTTGGGCAGGAACACGAAGGAGATCATCAGGTCGTAAAACCGCCTGGCCAAAGCTTCCACCTCGGCCGGAGTCCGCCCATATCTAGCATCCTGGGCCGCGATGCTGGCGGCCACCCGCCAGAACATCTCTTGGGGGGTTTCAATGGCCTCGCCTTGACCGTCTTTGCGCAGATACCGCTTTTTGAGAACGACTCCGGCGTTATCGTTCAAGACGACTTCCGGTAACCCCTCGGGCATGCTGGGGGCGATCACAACCTGCTCACGATCCTTTTTGCTTTCCTTCACCGTTTCCTTCTCCTCGAATGCTTGTTAATTGAGGCCCATCGAAAAAACCAAGGGGCGGGACAGTCGTCAAAATCAGGGGCATTGTAGGTTCACAGTTCTCTCAATCTCCCAAGGGCCAACTTTGGGCGTCCAGCCGCATGGGAACCGTATAGCGTAGCGACACGATTTTCCAAGTCAGCTAGACCCATTTACTGGGCTCAATAATCGTCCTTGCCTGTAAGCTCTTTCTCAATCTCGTCGGCAGTTGTTGTGACCGCGTGAAGCGCCAGAAGCAAAGACAATTGATCGGTGTCGGCGGCAATCTGCGCGGAGAACACCGCAACGTAATTATCGCTCATCTTGCGAACCTGCCAGGCCCCCAGCTTAACTTTGGAGTTCTGCTCAAGCAGTCGATTCGCAATCTTGGCTGAAAATGGTGTTTCGGAACTATATGCTATCGACCATATTTGTCTAATCTCAAGAGTCCCTAGCTCGGAAGTGTTGGATAAAATCCAAACAAGCTGAGTTCTTCCATTTCCGACATCGTTCGCGAGTTTGAAATCACCATCATTATCAATGGAGTATTTCATTTCAGCTTCTTGAAGAAGTCTCTCAACACGCGGATCACCGACCTTTTTTGCTCCGACCTGGGCATCGGCAAAAGGGGCGAGACACGCCAGCATCGCAATCGAGACCACAACCATCATCTTCATCATCGTCCTTCTCCTTTCACTTCAGCCCACGTTCAAAAAATGTGAAGCATCCCGCAAACGCCTGAATAAAACACGCCGCGATGGGAATCGGCTTGAATAAAATTGTTAAGCAACATTGCCCGAATACCTCAGCGTAAGGCGCAGCATGTCAAAGAGCTGTATCCCGTCCTCGAAGATCGGTGCAGGATAATTATTGACGAAGAAATCATGGTCAATACTCGTAACCCGAAAGCCATGCCGCTGGTAGAAAGCGAGTTGATAGCCGAACGTACCGGTGCCCACCTCGAGTTGCCGTGCGCCGGAGTTGCGAAAGAAGTCAATAACCCATTTCAAGAGTGCTGTGCCGTATCCGGACTTCTGGTGGACTGGGCGAACAGCAATGCTCATCAGTTCATGTGCATCAGGGCCGCGTGGCCGTACGACGCATGCACCAACCACAACCACACCACGTGATGCAATGAAGCACTTTGATCCTGAAAGATAGGAGCGAATCTTGTCTTCCGAGGGATCGGCAAGGATCAGGAGCTCCATTGGAGCACTTGTCACGGGAACTTCCTGGATCAGTAATGACATGCGTATCTGTTGCCGAACGCCACGTTTCGCGGGAGCCTGAGCGTGGAAATCCGCAGTTAAACGTCCTCTTGCAATCGCTTGTTGCTAGCGTCGGCAGCCATTTTTCCCTTAAAATAGTCCATGGCCTTCAAAACGAAACGAGCATAGGCACCAGCTTGACCACCACCCATTTCTATCGAAACATCGATCGTCTCAAAGATTTCTTCGTCCGTCGCACCATGCTGTAGCGCTTGATCAAGATGCCATTCCATGCATGGTTCACACTTCGTCACGATCGAAATTGACAGAGCCATTAATTCTTTCGTTTTCTTTGAAATGGCGCCATCTCGAAATGCTTCCTCTTCCAATTCTAAAAATGATTTGTATGTTTTTACATTTTTAAGAAATCGTTGATGAGTACGTTTCCTATCCTCAATACTTTGTTGAATTTTTTTCTCAGATAAATCTAAAATCATTTTTTCGTCTATCTTCATTTCGATTGCAGGACGGTAACGACGATACTAATGAACACAATTCGTGCATCTCATTAAAATTACAGATTTATCATTTCAATTTATAATTCCATAACTTCACGCTTCAATTTTCCAACATCCTGCGGCCATACGAGATTATTCAGGAACAATATCACGTGCAGTGCCGTTCGTCCCAAATTTCTCATGCTCCCTCAAAATCCGTCTTCAAAAGACCTCGACACCGGTTTCGGTGATCAGGGCCATGTATTCCCAGCGAACCCCGCCCCATTCCGGATAGTAGAGCCCTGGTTCACAGGTCACCACCATGCCAGGTTCGAATGTTCCCTTGCTGTTCGGCCCGACGCTCGGGGCCTCGTGGGTTTCCAGGCCGATGCCGTGCCCCAGGGAATGGGTGAAATGCTCGGCCACGCCGTAGCGATCGAACACCGCCCTGGCCGTCTGAAAGGCCTCGGCCAGGGATAGACCCGGTCCATACTGTTTGAGGGCCTCGGCCTGGGCCTCCAAAACCCGGGCCCGGGTTTCGAGGAACCTGGGGTCGGGGCGATCACCGACCCAGAAGGTCCTTGTCTGATCCGAGCAATAGTTGTTCAGCCGGCATCCCATGTCCAAAAGCACAGGACATCCGTCCGTGATGGCCGCGTCACCGGGTATGGCATGAGGCTTGGCCCCGTTGGGCCCCACCGCGGCGATGGTCGAAAAGCTCAGTCGCTGGGCGCCCTGCTCCCGGTACAGGCGCTCCACGGCCCAGGCCAGTTCAAACTCGCTCATGCCCGGAACCATCAAGGCCTCAGCCTGGGCCATGACCTTGTGGTTCAGGTCGCAGGCCGCCCGCAGGGCCCGGATTTCATATTCGTCCTTGCGCACCCGAATGGCCTCTACCAGTCCCGTCACCAGAACCACCTCGCATTCGGCCCGCAAGGCCTCGTACATCTCCACGCACAGGGAATCGGCCTCGATACCCAGCCGCTTCACCCCCTGAGCCGCCACGAACCTGGCGATCTCGGCCTTGGTCCTCGTTCGGTAGATGTACACCGAATCCGGGCTCCAGACCCTTTGGGCCTCCAGTTCATATCTGGAATCGGTCAACAGCCACTCCCGGCCGTCGGCGTGAATGATGAGGCAGCCCGAGCTTTCGTTGCACTGGGAATCGAAAAGCTCGAAACCCGAAAGATAAAACCGATTGGCCGCATAGGTCACGAGCAGGGCATCAATGTCCTGTCGCCCGGCAAGATTCGCCCTCAGGGCCTGCCGTCTGGCGAGATGGGCGTCGGATATGGAATTTGTGGTGCCGATCATGGATTCTTCCGCGTTCACGTTGTCGTTGCTTGAAAAAAACGCCGATGCTCTGACAGTACCGGCCGTCCGCTACGTTTTGGTCCCCGGCCCTCTGCGCTCGAGCCAGTCCACCAGATCCTCGTCGTCGGCTCGGACCGGGGGCGTCTCGACCGGACGGGCAAGGGAGGAAGACGGTCTGCGTCGAAAGAGCAGGAGCATAAGAATAAGAACCGCAATCACCAGACCAACCACAATCATCCCGTAGACGGTCCTTTGATAGATGGTCTCCTGCACATCCTGCAGACTTTGTTCGGAACTTCTGTGGACGGTGGACAGGGTGGCGTTGAGACTCTCAAGGACATGGTTGTTGGCCAGGACCATATCCCGAAAATACTGAAGCCGGGCCTCGGATTCCTCCAGGGTCTTGGCCAGGTTCTTGACCTCATCCCGGGTCCGGGCCAGCTCCCGGTCCTGGGCCTCCAGTTTTTCTCGCAGGTTCTCGCCCTCCCGTCCCAGGGTGGCCCGTTCCTTGACCCCGGCCTCAGTCAATTCCCGAACGGACTTTTCCAGGCCGTCCAGGCGGACCGCCGTCTTCTTTTGAATTTCTTCAAGATCCTTGGCTGTGAGAATGTTGGCCATGGCCTGGTCCAATTTCTGAACCATGGTTGCCAAACCGGCCTGGGCCGCACCGATCTTTTCCCGCTCCATGCGGGCATCCTGAGCCGTCCGGCCCAACTGCTCGGCCAAGTCGGCACTGTCGGCCACGACCCGGTTCAGCTCCTCCAGAAGACGGGCCGATTCCCGGCTGTTTTCCTCGGCAACGGCCGTCAGGGCCTGCACGGCCTTTTCAAGGATCCCGAGTCTGTTCATGACCTCGGCCACGGTCTTGCCGAGCCGTTCCTGGTCCTGGCCGAAAACATGGAACTCGTTCTCCAAAACCATGATCTCCTCCCGAAACGGATTTTCGGTAGGGGTCGTGGCGGTATCGGCCCAGGCCCAAAAGGCCGAAATGACCACCAGAAAAACGCTTTGGGCAAAGAAGAGAGAAAACTTGAAAATAGACATAGTTATACCGCTTATGATCTGTGGAGACGAAAGATACTAGGTCCTTCGCCCAAAATTTACAACCGCGGCAAACAGGGCCAACAGGACCAAGGCCTTGATTATCCCTTCAATTCCGACAGGCGTTGGACACAAAAAATTCATGCGTTGACCGGCACTCCCATACGAGGCAGAGTCCCCGCCACATGGCATCGGGTTGAAAACCGGAATCATTGCCCGGCCAATTCTTCAGGACAGAACCATGGACATTCTCGATCGATTTTTCAAACCCTCCACCCGGGCCTTTATCCGCGAAGGTCGAAAACTTCCAGGGTTCTGGCCATGGGAGGCTCTGCACGGCTATATCTACGGCCGCTGGCCATATTTCTACATCGGCATGGGAACCGGAGAGCAC
>RZZR01000135.1 GCA_009929795.1 Deltaproteobacteria bacterium
CCCGACGGCCGGCATCGGATCTGTGCCATCCACGCCTTCCGCCCCCTCAAGTGCCGATCTTTCCCCCTCTCTCTGGAACACGCCGAATACTCCCATTGCCGGGCCTTCGAACCACCTGACCCGGCCGTATTGGCCCCTGTCCTGCCCCAAAGTCCCGCAGTCCTTCCCGGTCTCGCACCAGAGCCAGTTCCGCTCTGAGACCTTGGCCCCAACGCCCTATTTTCCGAACACTTTGCGCAGAAGATCCGTGGTTCTTCTGGCTGGATCCTTGCGGATGGCCGCCTCTTCCACGGCCACGTAGTGAAAAATACCGTCCAGGCATTTCTCGACCACATATCCGTTCAGGTCTGTCTTGACATCGGGAACAAAGGGCAATTTCTCGTAACGGCCCATCATCGTGTCGTAGGCCTGCACTGCACCGGACTCGGCCATGGCCTGCCCGACCACCGGCTGCATCTCCTTGGCCAGTTCGGGAGCCATGGAACGGCGGAAATAACTTGTGGCCGCATCATCAGGACCGTTTAAGATTTGGGACACATCCTGGATGGTCATGGTCTGGATGGCCTGCATGAACAAGGCCTTGGCCCTGGGTGTGGCCTGTTCCGCGGCTTGGTTCATCTTCGATTCCAGATCGTCGGCTAGACCGGCCTGCCCGACTGCCTGCAAGGCCTTCTGGACCTTGCGCAGCTGCCCTGGGATGGGAATGTGGACGGCCTCATCCAAACTGAAGCCGCCTGGCACGCCGAGCCTGCTGACCACCGCATCCGTTCCCACCCGCAGGGCCTCTTTCAGCCCCTCGCTCATTTCGGCCTGGGTCAATCCGCCCGAACCTGGCCCGAGCATGTCCAGCCCTCGCTGGATCAGTGGATTCTGGGCTCCGACGGATGAAGCGAGAATCAGGACGGCCAGGGTGGTCAGGACGAAAACACATTTGGAATGTCTCATGAAACCCTCCAAGATTCAGGTGTTGGCTTTCGGCCCCGTCTATGGAAAGAGTTGAAGGACATCAAGATGGCAATGGGGTCAATGATCAGCAGCCAGCTTTACCTCGTGCGCGGTAGCCTTGACTCTTTCCGATCGAAAGCCGACGAAAAATTCGAACCATCTCTCAAGAAGTCACGACAACAGGAGAGAAACATCATGCGGTACGAATCATCGTTCAAAATCGGCGGCTGGCCCCTGCTGTCCATCGCAACAGGTCCGGACCGGAAAAGAGCAGGTACCCGGGGAGTGGCCAAAGGCATCATTGCCGTGGGCGACTTGGCCGTGGGTGTCGTGGCCGTCGGAGGTGCTGCCTTCGGCGTCGTGGCCCTGGGCGGACTCTCTGTCGGACTGGTGACCTTGGGAGGCATTGCGGTCGGAGGGCTGGCCGTGGGAGGCTGGGCCATTGGCGGCTGCGCCATCGGGTATAATGCCCTCGGCGGATTCGCTCTGGGCTATTTCAGCAAAGGCGGACTGGCCATCGGCATCCACCCCGCCGGCGGGTTGGCCATCCCACTGAACTGAGGGTCTCTCGTGCGCTTCGTTCCCCACTGGTTCATCATGCTGGCCCTGATTCTGACCGCCTTGGGCATCGCATTGGCCATCATGGTTCCGTGGCTAGTCAAATGAACTCGGACGGCATCCGGAGTGTTCCTACTGGCCCTCCTCCGGCTTTGATCCGCATCATTGGAGTCTTTGAAGTCTCTCGATATCCTTTTGAAACCGGCAGACTTCATAGTACAGAGAGGGCATACGGCGATTTGTGCCGCATGCCCTCTCTGCATAAGCTTTTTCGACCGCGTGGAGCTGTTCCTACTCCTTCATTACCGGGCAGGAGCCACAACCGAACAGATTGTTGAATCGACCTTTGTTTGAACGGACAAAAATTGATTTTTTTATTTTCTCAGCGAGTTCAGCATGGCTTCCGCATGCGGGGCATGGCTGAAAATCAGAGCCAGACGGGAGCAGGGATAATCCTCACATTGGGCGCAGGTCTCGACATTTCGCTCGACGGCGCATTTTCTTACTTCGCACATATTCTCGCAATAATGCACCTTCACACCGGATGAGTGGCACCCCGTACAATTGATGTATTCTGGAAGAATCTGGACTTTGTAAGCCTCCGTCCATTGATTTGCCACTTTTTTCCGCAGAATATCATCATCGGTTGCCGTCGCGATGAACGCCTCGCATGTGCCGCAATCGATCCCACAAAAAGCGATCATGTCACACCTCCTTTGATTGGCTTTTTTCGTTATTGAAAATTCTTTTCCAGGCACAGACGGCCATGCATGTCGAGGTCAATAGCCTGTAATTTCGATTAACCATCTCACATCCTCTCATACACCGCCTGGCCCCCAACCACAGTCATATCCACGAAATCATCCCAACCTGAGACCTCCAAGCCTTCAATGGTCAGGGGATGCTCAATCATGAAACGATCCGAGGCCACCTCCCGCAAGTCGATATTGAAGAGCACAAGGTCGGCCAACTTTCCGATCTCTATAGATCCGATACGGTCCTCAAGCATTAGGGCCCGGGCCGAGCCCATGGTGTAATGGCCCAAGGCGTCCTCGATCCCAATCTTCTGCTCCGGTCCCCAGGCATCCGAGAACTCGTGGTTCAGACGATGCACGGCCACAAACAGCCCGTACATGGGGTTCAAAGGCCCAGCGGCCCAGTCACTGCCGAAGGAGAGATCAACCCCGACGTCCTGCAGGGATTTCCAGGGGTCGTAGCGCTGAACACGGTCGAACCCCAGGCGGATTTCGCCGTTGGCGTTCCCGAAAAATTGGGCAGGCTGCATGGCCGCGAGTACGCCCAGACGGGCCAAGCGCGGCAAGTCCTCGGTCGGTTCGGGCAACTCGCAATGCTCAAGCCTGTGTCTGGCGTTGCGCGGACCGTTGATCTCGGCCGCATTCTCATAGGCATTCAGTACCCGACGGATTCCCCCGTCCCCGATGGCGTGGGTGCAGCATTGCAGGCCCATGCCGTCCAGCAGGGCCACGACATGATTGAAATTCTCCTGGGTCCATGTGGCCTCGCCGCATGTGTCCGGCCGGTCGGCGTAGGGTTCCAGAAGCAGGGCCGTGTAGCTGTCCAGCACACCCTCGATGTAGAGCTTGGCCGAATCGCCCAGGAACAGATGTTCGTCGCCCCTTGGGTTGTCCAGGGACTGCCAATATTCCAGATTGGCCCGCAGTCCGTCCTCGTCCTCAAGGCTGTGGCTACCGACATAGTACGAGCCCCGGGCCCGGACCCGCTCCAGGCCTCCCTCATCGTGGAACTCGATCAAAAGGGGCAGGAATGACCGATAGAGTTGGACATCGTTGAAGGCCGTAAGGCCGAAAGACAAGGCTTGGTCCAGCATGGCCGCCATGGCCGCGAACATCCTAGACTTCATGCCCGGTCCCAGTTCGTCGATGGTGTAGAAGTCCAGGGGATTGAAGGCGTGGAAATGCATGAGCACCCCGGAATATTCCCCCGTCTCGTCCACGGCCGGATCCAGATGTCGAAATGCCGTGGCGTTTCTGGAGACAAGCTGGCGGACTGCCTCGGTATTCAACCAGCCGGTATTCCCGTCGTAGGACATGAGGAGCATGGGCCTGTCGGCGATGATGGCATCGCCCATCTCCTTGTTCGGCATCTGCCTGGGAATGTAGGCATACTGCCAGCCCACTCCCATGACCAAGGCGTCGTCCGGATACCCGGCCGCCTGAGCCCGGACCAGGTCTGCAACCTCGTCAACGCTGACGGCCTTGTACAGTTCCTTGGTCATCATGGACTGCAAGGCCCCTATCCAAAGAACATGGCAATGGCTGTCGATGAAACCCGGGGTGAGCATCCGGCCCCGGGCGTTGACGACCCGGGTATCGGCAGTGATGAACCGGTCCGCACCGGCATCCTCGCCCACGAAGATGATCCGGTCGTCTTGAACGGCCACGGCCTCGGCCCAGGGTCTGGCCGGATCGGAGGTGAACACCGTGGCATTGACAATGGCCAGATCGGCGGAGCGGTCTGCACTGGAGTCGGAGTCACCGGTGCACCCGGCCAGAAAGGCCAGCAGCACCCAGCCAGTCACGAAAAGGGGAAGAGCACGCGTTTTCATGGTCTACCTTCCGGTGTCGGAGATGATGGGAGTCAACTATTCAGGGATGTCTACAGATATCAAAAATGGTGCACCCGCACCCTACCGCCCGGTGAGGGACGATCCTATCTCCTTATCGAGGAGTTCATCGTAGGTCGCCAGCCCCGTCGCCCTTGCTGAAAGTTCAGTGAGGGGCACGATATCTTCCCGCCCAATATAGCGAAGTGCAAATTTTCGATTCAGAGCCATGAACTGTTTGAGACCGACGGAAACCCGGTTCAGGTAGGAATAGAGGCCAAGGGCCCCCGTGGGGATATCGGACGCTTCGTCGCCATATTCGGCCTTGAGGAGGCGAAAGTCCGCGAAGACTTCTTCAATGCAGGTCCCGAATCGGGCATAGCCCTCAGGTAATGAGCCGTTTTGCAGTGCCTTCCCAACCTGCCGCCCCACCGAAGCGGCGGCCATAGCCGCACGGCCAAGAGCAATCATGCGAACATATGGAGAACCGAGAGCCAGACCCTTGTATATATGATCCTCCGTCGCAAACCCGCCGGCCATGGCGAGTGGCGGCAATGGCCTTTCTTCCTTTTCCAATCTCTCCAAAATGCGGCAAGCAATAACCTCGAGCGTCACTGTCGGCATGCCCCATTCGTTCATCATCTTTACCGGACTGTGACCGGTACCGCCCCCCGCCCCGTCGAGAGTGACAAGGTCTACACCCGATTCCGAAGCGACTTCGATGATCGTGGTAATGTCCCGAGGATCAAAAGGGCCTGTTTTGAAACAGACCCGCTCGGCTCCCAGACTCCGCAACTCGGCCACCCGCCGCACAAGCTCCTCAGGATTCCACATCGGCAGTTTGCCGATCTTCTCAAAGACGGGGCCCACGCCCCGGGCATAGGCTTCGGCAACCACTGGATTTGTTGGATCCGGGACGACAATATACCCGAGTTCCTTGAAACGCAGCGCATCCTTGATATCCGGAACACGGCCCATGCCCTGGATGCCCTTGGCCGCCTGCCCGAATTTCAACTCAACCGATTTAATGCCAAGTTTGTCGATGGCGTATTCGAGAACGCCATGGAATTCATCATCGGGGTTGGCCTGGAGCACGATGTCACCGAAACCGCGATCATACCGCCTGAACGTGGATACCATCCTTGCGATCAATGGCGACTCGACGACTCGATGCCCTCGGACCACGAGTCCGGGATCTTTGGCGACAACGTCCTCTCCAATGACAACGGGAATACCGGACAGCGCCGCGCCGGCGTAGTATTCTTCCCATGCCAGTTTGGCCATTGCCGGAAGGATAAACGGGGCTTTAATTTTAACGGCATGGGCATTTCCAAAAACCGAGGAAATGTCCGCGTTTGGAAAATTGGCCACACATGGATCGGCAGGAAGCCCCGACGCCCCAAAGACCCGGCCGTTGATATTGAAGTGTGAAAAATCGAGCGGATAGCGTTTTTCCGAGGCAAACTGATTCGTGTCGGCGGAAAAAGGAAGTATAGCTTCGGAACCGCGAAGTGCGGAAAGGCCGATCTCACACGGTCCGAGGCAATCGGCAGTACAGACGGCACACATCCCGGAAATGTCGGCAATATGGCCCTGGCTGCGCAGGCGGGTATTGGTGATCGAACTCCCTAGGGCTGGGCTATACTGCATTTATTCAATCTCCTTGATCAGACATTGAGTGCGGGGCAAGGCTTGATGTCAACGCATCAGCAACGAGGGGCATGGTTGGAAAATGGGGAAGGCCAAGATCACGTACCACTTTTTTACACAGGTCATGAATATTTTTCTGAATATTCATATTGCTGTTTTTGATGACAGCAGAATGAATCTTTTGTTTGACACTCGTATTTCAGTGCTTCATTTGCATTTTTACCGATTTGACGAGCCGGCCAAAGGCTTTGTCCTTTCTCCGTTTGTCAAAATATGACATCTCGTAAAATTCCGACTCCTTCTTGAGCTTGATGTAGCTGGCATACCGATCTTCACTCAGCTCTCCGCGCTCGACCGCGGCCCGGACAGCGCAACCTGCTTCGTG
>RZZR01000136.1 GCA_009929795.1 Deltaproteobacteria bacterium
GATGCCGGGATGGACGACTATCTCGCCAAGCCGGTCAAGCTCGCCGAGCTGCGCAATACCCTGGCCCGCTGGTTGCCGGTCGCCGAATGAGGGCGGCTCAGGGGGCAGGCTCGTCGTTCGGAAAGAGCTCGCGATAGACCGAGGCGTCGAAGATCGCCTCGATCCGTTGGATCCGACCCTCGTGCACGCGCGACCATTGTGCGGCCTCGACGGCGAGCTTCTCGGAGATCTGGATCCGATAGGTGATGAAATGGCAGACATCCTCGCCGTCGACAAAGACCTTGCGGATCTCTCTGTCGAGGAGGATGCCGCTCGTCAGGGCGGCGTACTGGATGAAGTCTTCCGCTCGATCGAAGCTCGCAATCGGACTGCGATAGCAGAACCCCCTGTCGGCAAGAAGGCCGCGCATCGTCTCGTAGTCCCGCGCCAATTGGGCGGCGAGATAGGTATCCACGATCGACAGAGGGTCTGGGGTCACCTTTGGCTCCCGGTTCGGCGAGAAGGGGCTTTCATGGTGCAGGGTTTTCCCCGAGGCGTCCATTCGAGACCTTTTGGCGCTCCGATTCGAGTGCTCGGGCGGCGGCCGTTCGGATGTTTCAGGTGCTTGACCGGGGTTTGAGGGGATCCGTTTGGCTGGTAGGTTTGGCCGCGGAGATCGGAGTTTAAATATTCTTCAATACTTTAAACCGCGACAACTCCGACAGTCGTCGGAGCTGGCGCGGCCAAGCCATTCCAGCAAATTACGCATACCGTACCGGGCGCGGTTTAGGTCCACTTCTTTCTGAATCGCGTGGCGCTGAGCTCGAACCCTGCATCGAGCTTCGGACGCGATTCAGCTTCAGTCCTGCGTTTGCGATTGGGTCTGCGTCTCGGGAGGCGGCGGGAACCAGGTCCGTGCAAGCTCCTCGTGCAGATCGCCGATCCCCACTTGAAGGTCGTCGATAAAGGCATGCAGCTGTTGCTGATTGAGTCGACGCGGCTCGGTCCCTTCGAGATTGCGCTTGAGCCGTCCCGCCACGCGCAGGGCGGAGTCGTTGCGCGGCAGCTTCGAAAGACTGGTCCGCAGCGCGTCGATGCAATGGACGACCGAGCGCGGGAACGACTCGTTCTGAAAGAGAAAGCGCAACACGGGGCCGCGCAGGACGCGAATCTGCTCGCTGCGCCGATAGGCCTGGTAGGCCGTCATGGATTTCAGCACGCTGACCCATTGTATGGTCTCGAAGGGCCGCAGCTCGGTCGTCTCCTCGGGCAGCAGATTGGCGGAGCGCACGTCGATGATGCGTGTCGTCATGTCCGCACGTTCCAGAAAGCGCCCCAGGTGCAGGAAATCATAGCCTTGGTCGTGCAGCATGGTCCCGGAGAGCAGGCCGTTGATGTTCTGCGCACCCTGGATCACCCGCTTGAGATACGCATGCCGGCCGCCCTTCGTTATCCCCTTGGGGAGATCCTCGCGGGCGAAGAGATAGATCTCGTTGAGCAGCTCCCAGACCTCGCGCGGTACGAAGTCGCGAATGGTTCGGCAATTCTCGCGCGCCGCGATCAAGGCGGAGGCGATGGATCCGGTATTGCGCTCGTCGGCAATAAAAAAGCGCACCACATTGCGCTCGCTATAGTCCTTGTAATGTTCCTCGAAAAGCGCATTCGCACCCGTGATGTCGACTAATGGCCTCCAACCCGGCGCGATGCCCTTCGGCAGGTCCAGCAGGAGGTTGGCGTTGACCGTCACGATACGGGCGGTATTCTCGGCCCGCTCGACATAGCGGGCCATCCAGTAGATGTTTTCTGCAACACGCGAGAGCATGTGTTCCGACCCCTATGCTCGATTGGATTCGCTTCTGTCTCTGCCGACGGCTCGGCCTCTGGTCGGATGATGACGGGCCATCCTTCGCCGACACCTACCATGGCAAGGCCGTGCCGCTGGAGACAGCCGCCCGGCTCATCACCTTGAACCGGAACATCGAGATCCGGGACCTCGAGCATGTCATCCCCTACGCCAGAGCCAGGGATATCGTTCTCAAGAACCCTGACCGCATTGTGGTCATGGACTGCCCCTGCCGGGCATCCAGGGTCAAGCCCTGCCTGCCGCTGGATGTCTGCCTCATCGTGGGCGAACCCTTCGCCTCATTCATTGCCGAACACCACCCCGGACGATCGCGCTGGATCACCCCGGAAGAGGCCGTAAACATCCTCGAGGCCGAAGACCGCCGGGGCCACGTCCACCACGCCTTCTTCAAGGAGGCCATGCTCGGCCGCTTCTACGCCATCTGCAATTGCTGCTCCTGCTGCTGCGGGGCCATGCAGGCCATGCGCAACGGCGTTCCCATGCTGTCTCCATCCGGTCTTCTGCCCCAGATCGACCTGGATATCTGCCAGGGTTGCGGCAAGTGCGTCCGGGCTTGTCCCTTCAAGGCCCTGGAGCTTGTCGAAAATTTCGCCCGGGTCGATCCAACTCTCTGCATGGGTTGCGGAGTATGCGTTGGCCAATGTCCTGCCAAGGCCTTGCGGCTCGTTGAAACGCATGGTCCGGTCCAACCTCTGATCGTCGACAGACTCGTCCAGGCTTCCGAATCGACACCGGCCGGGTCGCGTTGACAGATTCCAGGGCCTTCACTAATCACATCTTTTGCCCGCAACCCAGGGCCTTTCGGGCCTTCACGGGAGTTTTCGTGCCCACTTCGTCAATGAACGCCTATTTTCCCCTAATTCTAGCCGGTGTTCTGCTCAACTCCGCCGCCCAGATTCTCATCAAGAAAGGAATGATCCTTATCGGTCATTTCGATTTCTCCATCGTCAACATCCTTCCCGTGAGCCTCAAGCTGTCAACCAGTCCCTGCATCATGGCTGGCATGATCAGCTATGCGGCCAGCATCATCATCTGGTTCATGGTCCTCTCCCGGGTGGATGTGAGTTTCGCCTATCCCATGCTCAGCATCGGCTACATCGTTGCTGCCCTGGCCGGAAAGGCCTTTTTCAACGAACCTTTGACCATGACCCGCGTCAGCGGCATCGTCGTTATTTGCCTCGGTGTCTACCTCGTCTCCCGAAGCGCCTGATGCCGGTCCTCAACAGCCATGAACACTGATTTTCTGCCGTTTTCCAGGCCCAGCGTCACGCCCGAGGATGTCCGGGCCGTGACCGAGGTCCTGACCTCGGGCTGGATCACCACCGGCAAAGTCTGCGCCGAGTTCGAAGAAGCCTTTGCCGCCTCCATGCCTCCGGCCCGGGCCGTGAGTCTCACCTCGGCCACGGCCGGCATGCACTTGGCTCTCCACGCCCTGGGGATTGGCCCCGGCGACGAGGTAATCACCCCGGCTATGACCTGGGTCTCCACGGTGAATCTCATTCGCCTCGTTGGAGCCACTCCGGTCTTCGCCGATGTGGACAGAGACACCCTCATGGTCACGGCCGAGACCCTGGCCCCGTGCCTGACCGAAAAGACCCGCCTGATCGTTCCGGTGCATTTTGCCGGCGCGGCAGCGGACATGGACCCCATTCGGAACCTTGCCGCCGCCAAGGGTGTGCCCGTCATTGAGGACGCCGCCCACGCCCTTGGTACCCGCTACAAAGGACGGCCCGTGGGAGCCGACGGCACGGCCATCTTTTCCTTTCACCCCATCAAGAACATCACCACGGCCGAGGGTGGGATGTTCTGTTCGCCGGATCAGGCCCTGGCCGACCATGTCCGACGGCTGCGCTTCCACGGCCTGGGCGTGGACGCCTTCGACCGCCAGACCCATGGCCGGGCTCCCCAGGCCGAGGTCCAGGAACCGGGCTTCAAATACAATCTCCCGGATATGTGCGCGGCATTGGGCCTGTCCCAGTTCCGCCGTCTGGAGGAAATGAACGCCCGCCGCCGAGCACTGGCCGGACTGTACCTGGAACTGTTGACCGGAATGGATGAAATCCGTCCGTTGAGATCCCAAGCCCCCTTCGACATGGTCCACTCCTGGCATCTCTTTGTCGTTCGTCTGAACATCGACCGGGTCAAAATGGGCCGCGACGCCTTCATGGAGGCCCTCAAAAGCAGGGGCATCGGCACCGGCCTCCATTTCCGGGCCGCCCACCTACACCGGTACTACCGGGAATCCATGGGCACCGGGTATGGGCTCTTGCCGAACACCGAGTACAACTCCGACCGCATCCTCTCCCTGCCGCTCTTTCCGGACATGACCGAAAACGACGTCCAAAGGGTGGTGCGGACCATGAAGGAGGTCCTGATTTCATGATCGACGTTTCCGTGGTCGTCCCGGTCTTCAACGAGGAGGAGAACTTTCCCGAACTGTTGGAGCGCTGTCTCGCCGCCTGCGAGGCCATGGGCCGATCTTTTGAACTGGTTTTCGTGGACGACGGCAGTTCAGACGCCTCCCGAAGCATGATCGAGGAAGCCGCTGCCAGACATCCCGAACGGGTCATCGGCATCCTCCTCAACCGGAACTACGGCCAGCACTCGGCCATCATGGCCGGGTTCGCCCAGGCCCGGGGGGAGATCGTCATCACCCTGGACGCCGACCTCCAGAACCCTCCCGAGGAAATCCCCAGATTGGTCACGGCCATGGCTCCGGGCGTCGATGTTGTCGGGTCCGTCCGGGCCCATCGTCAGGACACCCTGTTCCGCCGCACGGCCTCGGCCATGGTCAACCGCATGGTCCGCCACTACACCGGTGGGGACATGCGCGACTACGGATGCATGCTCCGGGCCTATCGTCGGCGCATCGTCCAGGCCATGCTCGACTGCCACGAACGCTCGACCTTCATCCCTATTCTGGCCAACACCTTCGCCAGCAAAACGGCCGAAATCGAAGTGGATCACGCCCAGCGCAAGGCCGGAGAATCCAAGTATAGTCTCTGGAAACTCGTCAACCTGCACTTCGACCTGTTGACCAGCATGTCCACGGCCCCCCTTCGCATCCTGAGCATGACCGGAGCTCTCATCGCCGCTCTGGGCGTGTTCCTGGGCCTCTTTCTGCTCCTCATGCGTCTGATCATGGGCCCCGAATGGGCCGTGGGTGGTGTTTTCACCTTGTTCGCCCTTCTCTTTGTCTTCAGCGGCCTGCAGTTCATCGGCATGGGCCTTTTGGGCGAATATCTGGGCCGAACGTACAGTGACGTCCGGGCCAGGCCCCGATACATCGTCGATCACATCGTCGGCCGAAAATCGGCCGCCAAGACCAAAACACAGGACTGTCCATGAAAGCTCTTGTTCTCGCCTACAGCACCATCGGCTGCACGGGACTTCAGGCCGTGCTCGACCACGGCTTCGACGTCCAGGCCGTCATCACCCACACCGACGACCCGGCCGAAACCCAATGGTTCGAATCCGTGGCCGAGCTGGCCGCCTCCCGTAGCATCCCGGTCCATGCCCCGCTGGACGTCAACCATCCCCTCTGGGTGGAGACCATTCGGGCCATGGCCCCGGACGTGATCTTCTCCTTCTACTACCGGAACCTGGTCGGACCGGAGATTCTTGCCATTCCGCCTCAGGGGGCCCTGAACCTCCACGGCTCCATGCTTCCGGCCTACCGGGGCCGCTGCCCCTTGAACTGGGTTCTGGTCAATGGCGAGGCCGAGACCGGAGTCACCCTGCACTACATGGTGAAAAAGCCCGACGCCGGGGACATCGTTTCCCAGAAGGCTTTCCCCATTGCCGAAAACGACACGGCCAGGGATCTGCACGCCAAGGCCGTCACCACTGCCCAGACCCTGCTGAACGAGGCCCTGCCCCTGGTTCTGGCCGGGACGGCTCCCCGGATTCCCCAGGACCATGCCCGAGCCACGGTCTTTCCCGGTCGAGGGCAAACGGACGGCGAAATCGACTGGAACCGGCCGTCCGAAACCATCCGGAACCTGGTCCGGGCCGTAACCCGGCCCTATCCCGGAGCCTTCACCCACATCGGCACCCGCAAGATTCTTGTCTGGTCGGCCACGGTCCTCGAACTGAGCCATGACGTCCGGCCCGGCACCATTCTCGACGCCGCCCCCCTGACTGTGGCCGCCGGCCGAAACGCCTTGCGCATCGACTCCGGTCAGTCCGAGGACGGGGTCTTCATGTCCGGCACCCAACTGGCCTCCGAACTCAGACTGGTCAAAGG
>RZZR01000137.1 GCA_009929795.1 Deltaproteobacteria bacterium
GGCCAGTTCCAGGGACAAGACATTCTTTTCGGCCAGACCGAGGGTCCGGGCCAGTTCGCGGACATGTCCCTGAACCAGGGCCAGAAAGCGCCTTTCGGCCGGAACGCGCAATTCGGTGGTGAATTCGGTAGGCATGCGTGTGCAATATCCCGATCGGATTCTATATTGTTAATCTTGGAATTATTCTATCAATAACATCAACCAATGCATCCCCATTTTGGTGGGAAGCAAGCTCGTGTCGCACTCTGGAGCCACATCTTCTACGCGTATATCGTCGCCAATATATAGTTCGATATCATCAAAATAGAGGCTAAGTCGATCAATGACCGGATCGTTCCATTTGTTGTAGAGCCCAGTTTTGAAATGTAGAAAGTCATCGGCTGCAGGGTCGTACGAATCTGGGAGCGTTTTGACGTTGTTGGCATAATCGAGCAACTCGCCATCCTTCCAAACCCGCCAATAGCCTTTGGAAGACTGCGTCCAGACTATTTCGTAGGTGAACGACATCCACTGGCCGGTCTTGATATGAAACGGCACGAGTTTTTCGTCGGGTATCGCTCTATAACGAAAATGATAGATGGAAGGATCTTCTTCATTGGCTTTCTTCAAATCGTTAAAGATGCCACCGCCGTAGGCAATCGTTTCGTCCTCTGGATAATTTGATGCGGGCGCTTTTGGATATTTTGCCGCGCCGGTATGAATTTGGTTGAACGACATCCAGTCCCAAACGATATCGTCGATATTCAAGATGGTGTCATCTGTTAACAACAGTTTCCATTTTAATATATGATGCTGGTCGGTCACAAGGCCATGGGCCGAGGTCAGCACATATTCCGATTTGTCGCAATCAGTGGTGTTTGGTGCCGGAAGCGAAGGGAACGTATGGGATACGCAGACATAGTCCGATGTGTTTGCTCCGGATTTAAGCGGGTTCTCGACCACTTCACTATAGGCGTTTCCGTTATTGCCCCACACCGCCCAAAAATTGGAGAATTTGGCCGGTTTAAGGATGCCTTGTTCAAAGTCTGCCAAGGAATAGGCATTCAGTTTCGTGGCGCGAATGGCCCCGGATAATCCAGAAATATGGGCCACTTCCAGATCCGTCAGCGCCTTGCGATAGAGTCTGATATCGTCCATGTATCCTCTGAAAAAATAGCTGGCCGAGCTGGAGTCTGCTCCAAATCTGAGTGGATAGCTGTTCGTTGTTTGGAAATAGGTGCCCGGTTTTTCATCAACCAAAACGCCGTTTACGTAGGCACGCAATGTGTCTCCATCGTAGGTAGTGGTATACATATACCAGGTGATGTCATCCAGTTCATCCTGCGACACATAGTCGCCACTCCAAGAATAGTCATACAGCGTCGTTACAAACATTCCATATTGATACCAATAGGCGACGTTGTAGCCTCCGTTTCTGCCGTATCCATACGAAATCATGGACGCCGCATTTGCCGATTGAATTGAGTCTGGTTTGACCCAGCACGAAATGGTCCATCCATTGGTATCTACATTTAGAATCGACCCATCCGCCTCGACAGTTATGTAGCTGGATCCATCAAAAAAGTATGATGAATGTGTCGTTCCATTTCTGTCCGTAGCCAGCGTTGCACCGGTCACCACGCCGTGGTGACCATGACCACTTTCATCATGTGCATTACCGTTAAATGGATAATAGGCAATCAGGTACTGATCGAGAGAGGAATCGGATTTTTTGATGTCGTTTCGTGAAAAAATATTTAATGATTTTGTATCTGTAGAACTGAATTCATTAGGAAAAGATGCAAATGATGATTCAAAAAGAAGGAAGAAAAATAAAAATATAAGAACTACTGTCTTTCCCATATTTCCCCATATCATTTTTTGTCCAAATGGTGATAAAGCGAAAGATTGTTGATTCAAACATTTAAAAAGATTATTCACTTCAAATCTCCTGTCCACGTGAATCGTGAGTGAACGAAAAAAAGAGGCGCTTTTCAAGAATCCACGGCCGCATGTGGATAATGCAGGATCGTGCATGAGCCGGACATGCATCCAAGGTTGTCGAGGAAGACATTGTCCGTGGAGTTGTTCAACTGAAATCCGGCCAGCTAGACGCCTGAACGGTAGCGCACATGGGCAGGTGTGGGCACTGAGGGCTTCCGAATCATTCGTGGCTGTGTCATCACGCAGCTTCACGGATAGCCAAGGTCGGGGACGATGGCAACGTCTTTCCCACATTGGAAGAGACTGTCATTTCAACGGTCAACACCGACCCTGTCGAATGGTTCCCAGACCACGTCCCTGGGCCGGTTCATGGAGGTCAACGACATGATGCCCGAGGCCATGAAGTCCCTGTACATCAAACCACATGGCGGAATGCGTATTGTCGAGCCGTTGTTTCAGTGAAGGGGATCAGGCCGGACGCCAGTCCAGATCGCAGCACAGGACCAGGGGCCCGGTGGGGCCTTCCAGGCACAGGGAAAGGGTGACACACATGTGGGCCCCGGTGATGGACAGATAGGGCCTGGTGATCTGGACCCTGCCAGGTTCGCGAAGGGCCCGGCGCAGGTAGGGCCGCCGGAACCAGTCGGCCTGGGCAGCGGCCTCCACCGGGGCGAAGCGGGGGTCCATGACGGAGTGGTAGGTGGGGGCGGGGATGGTCTGCCCGATCTGGACTCCGTCCGGGGTGAGTAAAAAACAACGGACCACCTGGGGGTCGCGAAAAAGCAGATCGGCGGCCCGGGAAAGATTGCCGTCCTCGTGGACCAGGGCTCCGGCCGCCCGGAAGAGTCGCTCCCATCCGGATGATTCCCGGCGGGAGACCTCCTCCCGGGCCAGGGTCCGGGCCTTTAATTCTGCGAACAATCCTCGAAAATCAAAGGACAAGGCCAGCAGTTCGTCCGGATCGCTCAGGGGCCGCGCGAAGTGGAAGCCCTGAACGAAGTCGGCCCCTGCCTCCAGGGCGATGAGGGCTTGGTCCGAGGTTTCCACCCCTTCCATGAGGACCAGGCTTCCGGCTTGGTGAAAGAGATGGACCAGCCCGGGCAGGATGTCCCGAATCGACCCTCGGCTGGCGGCCCGGAGGACAAAGGAGCGGTCGAACTTGACGATGTGGGGCCCCAGGTTCCAGACCCGTTCGAAATTGGACCCTCCGGCCCCGAAATCGTCCAGGGCGATGAGGCAGCCGAGGCTTCGATAGTACTCCACCGTGGACAGAAGGAGCTCGTTGTCGGTGATGGGGTGCTCGACGATTTCCACCACCACCCGGTGGGCCGGAAAATTGAACCGGTCCAGCAGGGCCTCGAAGAATGAGCCGAAGGAATGCCCGTGGACGACCACCTGGGGATGGATGTTCAGAAAAAGCCAGCTCAGGCCGTCATTCAGGGCCTCGAAGTTGAGCAGATGGACAAAACGGCTCATGCGATCCAAGGCCGTCAATTCGGCCATGGTGCACCGATCGTTGAAGAGAACCGGCGGTGGCAGGGCCCGGCCGTCTCCATCCCGAGGCCGGATCAGAGCCTCGAAGCCGACGATCCGCTTGTGCGCCAGGCTGAAGATGGGCTGAAAGGCGCTGGCCAGTGACCTGGCCGGGCAGCAGGCCAGATCTAAGGGTTGGCTCGAAGCCAGAAAGACTTCGATGTCCGACAGGCTTAGGGGCAGGGATGGACCAAGGGCGGACCCGGATGAGTTCGCCACCTGGGTTTGGATGGGTTGGATCATGGAGTCGGGTCTGCCAGGACCGTGCCAGCGTAAATCTATGGTCAATGCCATAGTTTTGGATCACGTATTGGCAATTTTCTGCAACTTTGCCTAATTTTTTGACAATATCGAGAAATATCTCGGGGTGTGTCACGGTCTCCGTTTCTAGGGTTTGCAGGTTACGTGGCAGACCCCTGATGGGGTGTTTACAGCGTGAGGAAAGTATTTTGCTTTGAGCCACAGGGCCACGTTGACCAAGCCGATGAGCACAGGCACTTCGACCAGGGGGCCGATGACTGCGGCAAAGGCCTCTCCGGAATTCAGGCCAAAAACGGCCACGGCCACAGCGATGGCCAGTTCGAAGTTGTTAGATGCCGCGGTAAAAGCCAGGGTCGTGGTCTGCTCGTAGGTGGCCCGAAATTTCATGGACATGAAGAAGGTGATCAGGAACATGAGCAGGAAATAGACGCACAGGGGAATGGCAATGCGAACCACATCCATGGGCAGTTAGACGATGTATTCGCCCTTGAGGGAAAACATGATTACGATGGTGAACAGTAGGGCGATGAGGGTCAGTGGGCTGATCCTGGGGATGAAGGTTTGGTTGTACCATGTCTCACCCTTGGTCTTCAGCCCGACAATGCGTGTGACGACCCCGGCGATGAAGGGAATGCCCAAATAGATGAACACGCTTTCGGCGATCTGTCCGATGGTGATGTCCACCACGGCTCCCTCCATGCCGAACCAGCCCGGCAGGATGGTGATGAAGAACCAAGCGTAGATCGAGAAGAAGATGACCTGAAAGATGGAGTTGAAGGCCACCAGGCCGGCTCAGTACTCGGCGTCGCCGTGGGCCAGCTCGTTCCAGACCAGGACCATGGCGATACACCGGGCCAGGCCGATCAGGATGAGGCCCACCATGTACTCATGGTGTCCGGAAAGGAAGAGAACGCCCAGAAGAAACATAAGGATGGGGCCGATGATCCAGTTCTGGACCAGGGAAAGCCCCAGAATCTTGATGTCCCGAAAGACAAAGCCCAGTTTCTCGTAGCGCACCTTGGCCAAGGGTGGGTACATCATCAGGATCAGACCAATGGCGATGGGAATGTTGGTGGTTCCGACCTGGAAGATGTTAATGGCATCGCGGACTCCCGGATAGATATATCCACCGAACACCCCAACGGCCATGGCCAGGAAAATCCACAGCGTCAGGTAGCGGTCGAGAACGCCGAGTCGTTTCAGTGTTGATGCGGTCATGGTCACCTCATTTTTGAGACAGTGATCCGGGAAGCGTTTCGACAAAGGCCCTGATCTCGTCCCGGACCCTCCGGTAGTGGCCCAGGGCCTCTACCTCGGTCTTGGCGTTTCGGGCCAAACTGGGCGGGTCGTCGAAGCCGACATGCATCCTGAGGGTTTTGCCCCGGAAGAAGGGACAGGTTTCGTGGGCATGGCCGCACAAGGTGACGACCCAGTCGAAATCAAGGTTTGGGAGATCGTCCAGGGTCTTGGAGGATTGGCCGGATATGTCAACTCCAGCCTCGGCCATGACTGCCACGGCCCGGGGATTGAGTCCGTGCCTGACGATGCCTGCCGAATGGGCCTCGATGGAATCAGTCTTGATGGCCCGGGCCCAGCCCTCGGCCATCTGGCTGCGGCAGGAGTTTCCGGTGCAGAGAAACAGGATGCGCGTCATGGTTGAGCTCCACGAGATGTGGCGTTGGTGTTGTCTTGATCATATTCCCGGTCATTATTAAGCGTCCCGGCCCCCTTGGCCGCCCTCTTTTCATTCTCGAGAGTCCTGAGTTGCATCAGGGAGGCTTGAATCTGACGGTTCAGTGCCTGGGTCAGCGCATTTTCGTTGCCCTGTTCCTGGCGATAAGCCAGGCCGAGCATGCATAGTGCCCGGGCTGCGTCGTTGACTTCGGTCGGCTCGTTTTTAACGCCGATAATGGATTGCAGGCGTTCGTACCAAGGATTGTACGGAGACTCGTCCGTGAAGCCCAGGAGATGGAATTTTTCTTTCATTTTAAACAGTTGTAATTCTTCATAGAGCTCGCACAAAATGCCGCACAACGTGGAAGGATATTTGGGTCCTGCAGGCGGCATGGAGCGTTTGGCAGCACAGCCGGTCAGAACAAGGGTCAGGATCAAGGTGAACAGAACTCTTCGCGTCATGGGCCGGTCATGGCAGGTTTCGAGGTACTTGTCGATGGGGTCCGATCAAGACTCCGTAAGATCCTCTACTGTTCCATTCAAATCAAACAAGGAGTCGTCTCCGTCATCCACGTGTTCGAGTAAAAGGCCTTCCTCCTCCAGATAACTCAGGATGGAGTTCATCCCGGACAGGACGATGCG
>RZZR01000138.1 GCA_009929795.1 Deltaproteobacteria bacterium
CGACCAGATCGAACCGGGCCGCGGGTCCCTCGAAATTGAGGATCTGAGCCTCCAGATCGATCTTGGTGTCGTCCAGCCGCTGATTCTGGGTCAAGGCCAAGAAGGGCGTCTTGAGCCTCGATCCCATGACGGCCAAGGCCTACGAGGGAACGGTGGAGGCCAAGGCAAGTTTGGACGTCCGTCAGGACCTTCCAGCCTATACCGTGTCCAAGTCCGTGACCGGGTTCCAGGTGGGACCGTATCTCAAAGACTTTATCGGCAAGGACCCCATCGAGGGCACGGCCTCCATGAAGGCCGATTTTGCCGGACGCGGACTGACCGAGGAGGAAATTCTCAAGAATCTGGCCGGGGTCTTTTCGTTTCGGTTCGAGAATGGGGCCGTGAACGGCATCAACGTACCCAAGATGCTTCGGGACGCCGTGGGTCTTTTCAGGGGTCAGAGGCCCGTGCCTGACGAGGACCTGAAAACCGACTTCGCCCTATTGAGCGGCTCGGTTCATGTGGCCGATGCTCTGGCCGTCAACAAGGATCTCAAGATGGAGGCCCCTTTGCTACGCGTGTCCGGGGCCGGGAGGGTGAATCTGTTGACCAAGGCCGTGGACTACGGAACCCAGGTGGCCGTGGTGGCCACCCTCAAGGGGCAGGAAGGCGAGCCATTATCGGAACTGGCCGGTTTGACCGTGCCCCTGAAGATCACCGGCACCTACGATAAACCCGAGTTCGGGCTGGACGTGGCCAGCGTGCTCAAGGACAAGGCCGTGCAGGAGGGTCTGGACCGGCTCAAGAAGGAGGTCGAGATTTCCAAGGACGTCGAAGAGAAGATTCCGGAAGAGGTCAAGGAGAAGCTGCCCGGAGTGCTGGACAGGTTTATCAAGAAGTGAGGCCGACGGCCCCGGGGAATCAAGGTTTCCCGGGGCCGTTTCGGCTCAGGGTTTTTTTGTCTTGCCTGAGCCCGCGTTTCGCGAGCCGTTGGCTAGATTCATTGAAAATTTTCTCCAAAAAGAGACAGGATGTTATCTGAAGACCACAGAGAAGCAAGAAACCAATCATCCATTGGTTTATAAAATGTAAAATTCCATATAATTGAATTTCTGTCACACTTTTCAAGGTATTTAATATGAATTAATGAATCGACAATTGTTTTGGTTTCGATATGAATGACACTTCCAATTGGATTCCCAATTCTGTTAATATATTCTTTTCTTTTCAAAATTATTTGATTTTTAGCAGATTCAATCTCCTCAACAGGGATAAATGTAAAATTTTTTGTTAAATCAAACATTTCTGCAATTTGATTCTTCTGAATTTTTGATATCAGCATGTATGTAAATTTTTCAACATCGTTCACATTCTTTAGTTCAGAAGCGAGTATCATTGAAGGTATGAAGCAAAAAATAATTAAAAAAATAAGCGCCTTTTTCATCATGAAACCTCCTTTGAAAATTTAGAGAATAAATAGTAAGCTCATTGTTGTTCATTTATGGTTTATCTCGGCCGATTGGACGATTTTCAAAATATCTGTCACCTCGTTTTCCAGGGCCGTTTCGGTTCAGCCCCGGGCCTCGAGGGCCTGCTGGGCCTGTTGGAGTTTGGCGATGCGGCCCAGGGTCCAGACGATGCGCTCATACAGGCCGGTTAGTTCCAGGAAGGTCCCCCGGTCCTGAACGTCCATCTCCCGTTCCCCGTTGAGATACGCGGCCCTGAGGGCCTGAAAGACTTCGCCCTTGTCCCGGGTCAGGTGGACCAGACGCTGGGCATCCTCGGCATCCTCGGAGCTTTCGGCCTCGCAGGCGGCATGGAGCAGGAAGTCCAGGCCCTGGAGGAATGAACCCTGGAAAACCGTGCGGAGGGTGGCCGTCGAATTCCGGCAGCTCAAGGCGAATTGTTGGAGGAGCCCCTGAAAGGCTTCCATTTGTTTTTGCTTGTTCTGAAGGATCATGAGCAGCTCCAGGCTTTCCTGGGTGAGGTGTCCTCCGAGTAGATCGGCGATCTGGGCGTTGATTTCCCTGGAAACGGCTCCGAAGGAGGCGTGCAGCGCCTCGAGGATCTTGCCCCGGTCGTCGCGGATTTCGTCCAGGAGAATGGCCGTGTAGCGGGGCAGGCGGCAGAGGAGGCGAGACTGCTCTTTGGTCAGGAGGCCGAGCTGGATTTCCGGGGCGTCCCCGATGTCGTCCCGAAGAAAGGCCGTGCGCGACCATTCCTCTTCCCTGGTGGCCGGCCAGAATCGGGCGATGGTTCGGGCAAAGGGCCCGACCACAAACGACAGGGCCACGGCCCCTCCCCAGTTGAAGATCAGATAGACCATGGCCGTGCCCTGTTCCAGAGGCAGGCCGAGGTTTCGGATCAGGGCAAGAATCCCCGGGATTTCGATCAGAATCTCGAGATAGAACCAGGCCACGAAGACCAAGCCGGCGATGAAGTTGAAGAAGACTTGGGACATGATCAATTGTTTGGGCGTGCCCCTGACGGCCGAGGCCAGGAGCCAGCTGACGGCGCCTGATCCGACGTTGGTGCCGTAGATGATCATGACGGTCTGTTCCATGGAGAAGATTCCGACCTGGGTCAGGGTGATGGCAAGGATGGAAACGGCCGTGGACGACTGGCAGAGCCCTGTGAGCAAGGCCCCGGCCAAAAAGGCCAGGAGATAGGAGGAACGGCCGGCGGTCAGAACGGCCTCGAACCAGGGCATGGCGGCCAGGGGTTCGGCTCCGGTCCGGAGCATGATCAGACCGTAGAAGAGCAGCGCCCCGCCGAACAGGGCCTGGGAGAGGCCTTCCATGTGGCGGGGCCGCTTGAAGGCGAAGGCCATGCCGGCAATGCCCAGGATCAGGAGCACGGCGACCTTGATGTTCAGGACAGCCAGAAGGATCATGATGCCGATGCCGGCATTGGCCCAGAAGATGACCAACATGCCCCGCTGGACCGGAACCATCCCGGCTCCGACCAGACTACCGACGATGAAGGACAGGGCGGACATGGACTGGGTCAGGAACCCGGCCACAAAACCCACCAGGCCGGCTTTGGGGGTGGTTCCGACCCATTTGGCAAAGTGGAGCCGAAACCTCCGTCCGGCCATCTGCTTCAGGGCTGAACTGAGCAGGTAGAGACCGACGAAAAAGACTCCGATGCCACCGATGAGGTGGCCGATGGCTTCCATGTTCGTTTATTTCCAGTTGATTGACGGTTTGCGGGCCACAAGGACCATGCGGTGGGAATGATCCCCGTATGTGTCGAGATTCTCATCCTTGGCGGCCACGAATACCAGGCCGGCCAGACGAAAAAGGAGTCGGTACTGGGCCAGGGTGTAGAGGCGCGGCCCTGAAACGACCTCCACGATGCGCCCGATTTCCTCCACGGGCACAGGCAGGAACATTCGTTCGGCCAGCTCGTCCCAACGCTGGCCGATCTCCCGGCCATGGGCGTCGAATTTGGCCGTGGTGTTGGCCAGGACATTTGTCCGGCTGGGGGCCTCGACCAGGAGGAGCCCTCCGGGTTTCAGGGCCCTGGCCAGATTCTTGAGGACCTCGAAATCGGTTTCCACGTCAAAGTAGCCGAAGCTGTTGAACCAGTTGACCACGGCGTCAAAACGGTTCTCAAAGGTCAGGGCCCGCATGTCACAGACTTTGAATTCGGCCTGAAAGCCCTCACTGACGAAGCGTTGTCTGGCCCGGTCCACGAAGCGGGGGTTGAGGTCCACCCCGGTCAGACTTACTCCTCGGCGGGCCAGATGGATGCCGACCCGGCCGTCGCCGCAGGGACAGTCCAGCACTTCCATGCCGGAACGCAGGCCCAGGGCCTGCCAGATGATATCGGCGTCGGGCGCGCCCACTTCCTCGGATTTTAGCCAAAGTTCGTCGGGAACGCGTCGGACCCAGTCGGGATCGGGGCGCAGGTCTGCTCCCGGGGACAGCTCGAACAGGAGGTTCTGCCCCTCGCTTTCCAGATCCCGGACAAGTTCATGGTCCTGTCGAACCAATTCCTGGTTCTCGTGGCAGAGAAAGAGCATGGCCGGCGAGGAAAGGAGGTCAACGGTGCAGTCCACGTGGCCGTCTTCGAGGCAGTGGAGGAAATTTCCCCCACGGGCCGAGGGCAGAGCCGTGAGAAGGGACACGGCCGGCGTGGCGTCCAGGGCCCCTTTCCGGCTGGAGATGAGGCACTTGACGCAGAAATGCTTGCGTACGGCATAGGGCTCGTCCAGGCGGGCCAGAAAAGTTCCGGGCTCAAGGGCGGCCATGAGGGCGAGGTCCAGCTGGGTCGATCCCAGACAGTCGCGGACCATGTCCTGGGGAAAACTTCCGCCCATGGGGCGGGCCCCGCACTCGATGAGAACCGGGCCGTGGGCGGTGAGCATGATCTCGGCGTGGGCCGGGCCGAAGCCGATATCCAGGGCGTCCAGGACGGAGCGGGCATAGTCGAGGATGTGGTCGGTCTCGGGGCCGAAGTCCTGGACCAGCCAGGCGGCGTCATAGACGGAGCGTCCTTCGGGGGTGATGGCCTTGGAGTAGCGCCAGAGATCGCTGACCCGGTGCCGGCCTTGGCAGGAGACCGTGTTGACGACCACCTCCGAGCCCAGGGCGAATTCCTGGGCCAGAATCTGGTCGAGGGTCGAGCCGAAGATGGTTCGCTTCTGTTTCAATTCCAGGAAGGCACGGCGGATCTCCTCTTCGGTCCGGCAGATATGAACCCCGTCGGCTGCGGCACTCTTGGGCGGCTTGAGGACCACGGGCAGCCCGCCTTCGTCCCGGACCCAGGCCAGAAGGTCGCTCAAATCGTCGGTCATGTGGCTCTTGAGGGAGCGAACCCCGGCCCGGGCCAGGGCCTGGTGCATGAGGAACTTGTCTCGCCGGGCCGGGCTGGTGGCCGGGTCGTTGCCGGGCAGGCCCAGGGCATGGGCCAGTTCGTCGGCCAGTTCGACCCCGGTCTCGCAGCCGACCAGAACGGACATCGGTTGCCAGGGGTTAAGATCCAGGACCAGATCGGCCATGTCGGGGCCTTCATCGAAACAGGCGGCGTAGGCCCGTTTGGTCCGTTCCAGAATCTGATCCACGCTTCGACCGAAGGTGCTCTCCGAAGCCACGGACGCGGATCGGACATGGACCACGGGCAGCCCCTTTTCCCGGAGCAAAGGAAGATAATATGCCCCAGTGGAGTACCCGTCGACCATGACGATATGGCCAGTCCGTCCCGGTTCGTTTTCGATGGTCATGGTGATGCAACTTCCTGCTTGCCGATTTTTCGCTGGATTGAACATGGTTCCAAAGGCCAGCCGTGATCAAATGTGTCAGAAAATGCTACTCCTCCTCCCCGAAGGACTCAAGCCGGAGTTTCGATGGGACGGGGATTTACTCTCGGGGGAAGATGGGTCAAAACGTATCGGTCTTCTTGGTTATTGTATCTTATCGGGAGTCATAGTCCATGAAATTCATCCACACCTCAGATCTGCACATTGGTCGACCCTTTGCCGGCATCGCGGACGAGCGCAAGCGAATCCTTGTCCAGCAGGAGCGGCTTGAAGTCCTGGACCGCATCGGCCATTTGGCGGTCCGGGAAGAGGCGGCTTTCATCCTGGTGGCCGGGGACCTGTTCGACTCGCCCACGGTGGACAAGGCCACGGTGTCGGCGGCCCTGGCCCGGATCGGCAGCCTGGGCGTTCCGGTCCTAACCATCCCGGGCAACCACGACCACGGCGGACCCGGGAGTGTTTGGGAACAGGAGTTCTTTCGCCGGGAACGGCGCGACTTGGCTCCGAATCTGAGGGTCCTGGCCGAGTCCGGGCCGGCGGAAGTGGCCGGGGCCAGCGTTTTTCCCTGCCCTCTGGCGCGAAGGATGGAGACCAGGGACACCTTGGAGTGGCTTCGTTCGGGCGAGGACTTGGCCCGATTCGATGGGCCGAGGATCATTCTGGCCCACGGAAGCGTCCACGGTTTCGGGGGCGATGACGGGGAGGCCTCGGACTATGCGGCCAATCGCCTGGACCTGTCCCGACTGCCAGCCGGAGAGTACGAT
>RZZR01000139.1 GCA_009929795.1 Deltaproteobacteria bacterium
AGCCTATGGGGCAGCATTCGTGATCGGAAATTCGTTCGAAGGCCTCCATGGCCCGGTTCAGGCTGCCTTCGGGGATGCCTGGGCCGGTGTCGCGGACTGTGATCGTGACCAGGCCCGGGCCCTGGCTTCGAGTCTGGGTGGCGAACTCGGACCGAACGGACACTCCGCCGGAGACAGTGTATTTCAGGGCGTTACCCACGAGGTTGATGACTACCTGACGGATTCTGGTCGGGTCGGCGTGCATGGCTACGGGGATATCGTCGGCGACGCCGATGTCCAGTTCGAGGCCCCGGGCCCGGGCTGCGGCCCGGAACATGGCTCCGATCTCGTTCATGAGGGGCCGGAATTCGAAGTCGGTGGGAACGATGGGAACCTTGCCGGCCTCGATCCTCGACATCTCCAGTATGTCGTTGATGAGAGTCAGAAGATGGTTTCCGCTGGACTCGATGATGGCGATCTGTTCCTTCTGATTTTCGGTCAAGTCCTCATTCCGGGCCAGAAGCTGGGTGTAGCCGAGCAGGGCGTTCAGGGGGGTGCGGATCTCGTGGCTCATGTTTGCCAGAAAGATGCCCTTGGCCCGGCTGGCGGCCTGGGCCTCGTCAAGGGCCCGGACGAGATCGGCCTCGAGCCTCTTGCGGATGGTCACGTCCTGCCCGACGCAGAGAATGCTCGCATCGTCCGAGTCCTGATCGGCCACGGCCCGGCAGGACCAGTGGACCCAGCCGACCTTGCCCCGAAGGAGTTTGTGCCGGGTCTCATACTGGGCCGTTGTCTGGTCGCCCTCGAGGAGAGAGGTCAGGGCTCCGGCCATGTCCCGGCCCTGGAGTCCGGCATTTTCGAGGATAGTCGCGGCGAAATCCCGTCCCAGCACGGCCTCCTCCTTCAGTTCGAAAAGCGTCTGGGCGTATTCGTTGAAGAAGGTTACCCGACAGTGACTGTCAAGCCTGATGATGGCGCTGGCCACATGGTCGACCAGTTGGCGGTAGCTTCTTTGGCTGTCTGAGAGTTTTTCCCGTTCTTCCTCCAGATTTGTCAGGAGCTGTTTCTGACGGTTCTGGGCCTGACGCAGTTCGTGGTTGGCCGCGGTCAGGCGGCTGTAGTGGCCCATCCACATGGCCCTGAAGGCAATGATAATGGGCAGGGTCAGGGCGATGAAGAAGAATGTCGTGCCGACGGTGACCAGGGTGTTTTGGTGGACCAGGTCCTGGACATGCCCGATGTCGAGATCTGCGCAGGCCAGGTAGGGCCTGCCGTCGGGAGAGGAACGGGGCAGGGCCACGGAGCGGAACGTTCCCCACTGGTCCGAATAGGAGACGTAGACCGGGTCGGTGCCGTTCAAGGCCTTGACAAATTCCTCGGGGATGTCCTCGTAGGGATAGAAATACCAGGATTCCCTTTCCAGGGCCTCCTCCTCGGTCACGGTGGGGGCGGAAAAGTAGAATCCATCCTGCCAGGATACCAGGGTGTAGACGTAGACAAAGCCTGAGTCGGCCGCAAAGCCGGTCACTGCGGACCTGAGGGCGAGCTCCTCTTCGGGTCCGATGGCCTCCGGAGCGACTGCCCGATCATGAAAGTCAGGGGGAAGGATGTAGGGAAGTGCCCGGGCCGCGACCAGAATCCGTTGGTCGATGTCCTCGAGGATGAGCCGCTTGGTGCGGGTGTCGGACCACAGGGCGTAGGCCGTGAGTCCGGCCAGATAGATGGCCAGGGCCGGGAGGAGATACCATCTCATCCTGTCGGGGGCGGCGTTCGTGTTCATGATTGGGGATATTGGGCCCGGGTGGTCTTTGGCCGGGCCGACGGCTTCCTCATAGGTCAGGCCTGGTCGGAGGTCCAGAGCCGGGACTGGGACTCCAGCCCTCCATCTTCGATGTCCGAGACGAATAGGGGGACCAGATCCGGGTCCAAATGTGGGCCGGCCATGTCGCGGAGACTGGCGAGGGTCTGATCCACACTGCGGCCTTTCCGATAGGATCGGTTGGTGGTCATGGCGTCGAAGCAGTCGGCCACGGCCAGTATTCTGGCTCCGAGAGGAATGTCGGGGCCGGTCAGGCCCCTGGGATAGCCATGGCCGTCCATGCGCTCGTGATGGGCGAGGACCAGTTCGGGCACCGGGTCCAGAAAATCGAGATGCTTGAGGATCTCGTAGCCGACGGCGGGATGGAGGCGTATTTCCTCGATGATTTCCGGGGACTCGGCGGTGTCCAGGTCGGAAAACAGGCGGTCGGAAAAGTGAATCTTGCCGATGTCGTGGAGGAGCCCAGCCAGTTCGATGTCGCGGCGTTCCCGCTTGGGAAGGCCGAAGCGGGCCGCCAGACGGACGGAATAGGCGGCAACACGCTCGTCGTGCCCGACCGTGTATTCGTCCCGGGCCCCAAGGGCGTGGGCTATGGAGGTCACCGTTTTCAGGGAGTTTTGGCGGATGGTTTCGGCCAGTTGTTCGAGGTGGAACTGGCGTGATTCGATGCCGACCATCATCATGCCCACGGCCTCGGCCAGCTCTCGGACCTCGGTCGGATATTCATCGCGGGTCAGCTCGAGAACTGCCCCGGAATATCGGCCGGCAGCGATGTCCCGGATGCATTGGTGGAGGCGCTGGGTATGATCCATAAATTTTTTCTCTACCGGACATCCCGGCAAAAGGCCATAGCGGACTTGCTTTCCGGTCGGGATCGTGTTTCCCGTGAGTGGAAGTTTTTTTTGGAGAGCTCAAGCGGGGGGCGGCCTCGCAGGTTCGTTTTCTTTCAGGGGAGGCATGTATGCAGAGAGCGTTTTTGTCTGCGGCCAGGGGCGAGGAATTGGCCGATCTGGTCTTTCGGAACGCCAGAGTAGTGTGCGTGTACACCGGTCGACTGATTCCAGCAGATGTGGGCGTTTCTGGAGGCCGGATTCTCGGCATGGGGCCATACGAAGGCCGGGAAGTCGTTGATTTGGCCGGGGCCTGTCTGGCTCCGGGATTCATTGATGCCCATGTCCACATCGAGAGTTCCATGGGTTCCGTGCCGGAGTTCGCCCGGACGGTTCTCCCCCTCGGCACGACGGCCGTGGTGGCCGACCCCCACGAGATCGCCAACGTCCTTGGGGCTGACGGCATCAACTACATGCTTGAGACCAGCGAAGGCCTGCCGTTGACCGTGTACCTGGCCCTGTCATCCTGCGTTCCGGCGACTGACATGGAGACATCCGGTGCCAGACTTGAGTCCTGGGATCTGGAGCCGTTCCTGAATCATCCCCGGGTGGTGGCCCTGGCCGAGGTCATGAATTTTCCTGGCGTCATCCAAGGCATTCCTTCTGTCTGGGCCAAGATTGCCGTGGCCAAGCGGGCCGGAAAGGTCATCGACGGTCATGCTCCGGGTCTTTCGGGCCTGGATCTCAATGCCTATGTCTCGGCCGGCATTGGCTCCGACCACGAGTGTACGACTTCGGCCGAGGCCCTGGAAAAAATTCGGGCCGGAATGTGGATCATGATCCGCGAGGGCACCGGGGCCCGGAACCTGGATGGACTGTATCCGGGCATTGACCAGATCACCAGCAGACGGATGATGTGGTGCACCGACGATCGCCATCCAAACTCCCTCCTCGACGAGGGTGATCTGGACATGATTCTGCGTCGGGCCGTGTCCCGGGGACTCAATCCGGTCACGGCCATCACCATGGCCACCTTGAACCCGGCCGAGTATTTCGGGCTGCGGGATCGGGGAGGCATCGCCCCGGGTAAGACGGCCGATCTGGTGGTTCTGGAAAGCCTGGAGCACATCCGGCCTTGCCGGGTCTACTGCCGGGGACGCCTGACGGCCGAGAATGGGCGAATGGTTCCCGGCTTGAACATGCCGGAGCCGGCTCTGCCCCGCCGGATCATGCGCATCCATCCCGACGGCCTCGATTTCACCGTTCCGGCCCTGGGGACCAGGATCAGGGTCATTCAGATCATTCCCGATCAACTGATCACCGGGTCTTCCGTGGAGGAGGCCAGAAACGAGGCCGGTCTGGCCGAATCCGATCCGGGCCGCGACATTCTCAAGCTGGCTGTGGTTGAACGGTACACGGGCCATGGCCGTCGAAGTCTGGGATTCATTCGCGGCTTTGGTCTGCGTTCCGGGGCCCTGGCAACCACCGTGGCCCATGACTCGCACAACCTTCTGGTCGTGGGATGCGAAGATCATGACATGAAGGCTGCGGCCCGGGCCGTCATTGAAATGGGTGGAGGCATGGCCGTGGCGGACAGGGGCGAGATCATGGCCCGACTGCCCCTGCCCATAGCCGGACTCATGTCTGACCGGCCCCTCCCGGAGGTCAGCCGATCCCTTGAAGCGGTCATCTCCGCAGCCAGGGCTCTGGGCTGTCATCTGGAAGACCCCTTCATGACCCTGGGATTCATGTCCCTGCCGGTCATCCCCAGCCTGAAACTCACCGACAAGGGATTGGTGGACGTGGAACGGTTCGAGATCGTGGACCTGTTCGTCGAGTAGAGCCGGGAAGGTCCATGAACGGGCTTTGGACCATGTCGTGTGGCAGGAAGGTTTTCATTCCTGCCGCTCGGTTGTTTTTGAGGAGCTCGTTTCCTTGGAAGGTGGGCGGTTGATGATTTTCCATTGCGATGAACGAGGAGGCGAGGTTTCTGCCCCGTCAATTTTTTGAGATACGGAGCGGGGTGCTTTTCGCCGATGGGATTGACAGTTCGTATTGCCCGGAGCATTGTTTCCCAAAATTATTTTGACGGTGGCTTTCAACAACGGGAGGCGGTCATGAAGCGTTTGAGGTTGGCGATCTTCGGGATGTTACTGTCCTTGGCGTTGGTCCTGCCCGGATGGGCGGCCGATTGGGGTATCGTGGCCAACGGAGCGAATGGTACGATTTCGATGGTGGAATTTAAGAATGGGGCCGATCCAAAGGTTCATGGGCCATTTTTGGCCGGTGAGATGGGAAGCGGAGCAGAAGTCCTGGACATTGCCGTGACTCCTGATGGTGATATCGCCCTGATCAGCAGTTATCAAAACAGTACGGTGTATTTCATGGATATCGGAAACCCATTCGAACCAAGTATTCTTGGATCGATTGAGATCAGCGTTTTTCCTGAGGATATCGCCCTGACGAGCGACGGTCGCTACGCCATGGTGGCCGATGGAGCCTCGAACAATAAAGTGGCCCTGCTCGACGTGCAGGCCAGAACGCTTCTCGCGGAATACGAGCTGCAGACGGGCAATGGCACGGCGGGTGCTCATGCCGTGGCCATCGCTCCGGACAATGAAACGGTGATCATCTGCGATTACTTCAGTAAACTTGTAATTTTTGGGAGGCTGGATACAAGCACGGGCTTGACCGGAGAGGCCAGTTTGCCGGCACCCGGTTGGCCTGTTAATGTGACTGTGGCCCCCGATGGTCAGACCGTTCTCGTTGCCAATTATGAAGACGACACGGTTGGCGTCTTCAGGATCACTGAACCTGGAGTGATCGTACCCGGGGTGACGCCGTCTGTTTCCGGATTGCCGGGTGGGCAGCAATCCATAATTTTTTCCAAAACAGGAACACGGGCCTATGTCTTGTCGACGAGTTCCTCTCCGGACAGCCTTTCCAGCTTGATCGTCCAAGGGCCTGGCCAGGTCATTCTGGAAACGTCCGAAGTGGTATCTGTGTTTTCAGATGCCTCTGGAGCCTATTTCGGAGTGGATGCCATGGCCCTTTTGAATGATGGCCGAATCCTTGTCGGGAATCCTTCTACTTCTGGATCAGTGACGAAACTGGCCCTGGTTTCACCTGATACTTGGACGGTGACGGGCATCGAGACCGGGATCGAGTATCCGGCCGGGGTGGCGGTGAAGTGTGGTCCGGCCTGCCGGTACGTGATTCCATATCTGTCCACGAACATCCAGAACGGCTGGAACGGGTGCGGGGTGTCGAACATCTTGAACGCCAAGACCAACGA
>RZZR01000140.1 GCA_009929795.1 Deltaproteobacteria bacterium
GTGCCGGTAGGTGTGGCGGCCAGCCTGACCGCTTGGGGCAGGGCCTGCCCGCGCGGCACCACCCGTGACCACAGCCGGTCCTGGAGCCGGTCGGTCAGCTTTTCCGGCGCGCCCTCGGCCACGATGCGGCCTTTGGCCATGATGGCCAGGCGGGGGCACAGGTTCTCCACGTCCTCGACGATATGGGTCGACAAGAGGACCACGGCTTCTTCGGCCACGTCGGCCAGGACCCGATGAAACCGGTTACGTTCGGCCGGGTCGAGGCCGGCCGTGGGTTCGTCGACGATGAGCAAACGCGGCGAGCCGATCAGGGCCATGGCAATGCCGAAGCGCCGCATCATGCCACCCGAATAGGTGGTCACGGCGCGGTGAGCCGCGTCGGACAGGTTGACCCGCTCAAGGAGCGTTTCCACCTCGGCGCGGCGTTTCTGCTGATCGGTCCGGCCTTTGAGCCAGGCAAAGCGGTCGAGCAGATCCCGGCCGCTGACGCCGGGATAGGCTCCGATCTGCTGCGGCAGATAGCCCAGACGGCGGCGCAGATGGTTGGGATCGGCCAGGGTATCGACGCCATCCAGCATGATCCGGCCCGTATCCGGGGCCTGGAGGGTGGCCAGGGTGCGCATGAGGGTGCTCTTGCCGGCCCCGTTGGGTCCAAGAAGACCGTACAGGCCCAGCGAGACATCCAGGTCGATGCCATCCAGGGCCTTGATTCCGTTGGCATAGGTTTTGGTCAGGCCGCGAATGGTCAGGCCGTGGGATTGGGACATATGATCTCCTCGCGATGAATGGTTTGAGGCAACGCGCTCCGCAGGTGCCAGTCCTTGGCCAGACTCTGGGCGTCCCACATGGCGCGGTAACGGCCGCCAGCCTTCAGCAATTCGGCGTGTTTTCCCTGTTCGACCAGTCTGCCTTCGTCCAGGACCAGGATGGCGTCCGCGCCGACAATGGTCGACAAACGGTGGGCGATGACAATGACGGTCCGGTCCCGGACCAGGGCGTCGATGGCCCGCTGCACCGCGACCTCGCTTTCCGTGTCCAGGGCCGCCGTGGGCTCGTCCAGGATGACGATGGGGGCGTTTTTGAGGATGGCCCGGGCAATGCTGATGCGCTGGCGCTCACCGCCGGACAGGCAGCCGCCGATGTCGCCGACCCTGGTTCCGTAGCCGTCGGGCAGGCGGGAGATGAACTCATGGCAGTGGGCGGCCCTGGCCGCTTCCTCGACCTCGGCGTCGGTGGCCTCGGCGCGGCCCATGCGGATGTTGTTCAGGATGGTGTCGTCAAATAGATAGACGTCTTGGAAGACCACGGACACGTGGCGCATGATGGTTTCGGGGTCCATGTCGCGCAGGTCCACGCCGCCGATGCGCACGCTGCCGGTTTGCGGATCGGCATGGCGCATGATCAGGCGGGTGACTGTGGTCTTGCCCGAGCCCGATGGCCCGACCAGGGCCGTCAGCGACCGCTCGGGCAGGGTGAAGCCGACATTGGTCAGGATCTGCTCCGGGTTGTCGGCGTAGCGAAAGTCCACGCCTTCAAACCGGATATCAAAGGATTGGGGGATGCCGGGCTGGATGGGCACGGGCAGGGGCGGTATGGCCATGAGCTGTTCAACCTGCTCGAACCCGGCCTCCATGAGGTCAAAGGCATCGGACAGATGAAAGGAGACGGCCAGAGGCTCGGCAAAGCGGGCCACGACCACCAGCAGGGCGGTCAGGGCGGCCAGGTCCAGGCTGCCGGTCAGGATGAACCACACTCCCAGGATCATGACCAGGACCAGGCCTATCTGCACCACGGACGAGGCCAGGAGGCTGATTTGCAAGTCGCGCAGTTGGGCCTTTTCCTGAATCAGGCGCAGGTGGTCCAGGGACTGGCGCAGACGTTCGGCCCGTGCGCCGGTCTGGCCCGTGGCCCGCAGCACGGGCAGGCCCTGGGCGTATTCGATCAGGTCGGCCGAGGTGCGGGCATGGGCCTCGGCCAGGGTGCGCATTTTTTCTCCGGTGCTGCGGCGACGGCGGTGGTAGACCGGCGTGGCCAGGGCCAGCAACACGAGCATGGCCAGGGCCAGGCGCCAGTCCACGAATATGGTCACGATCAGGGCCACGGCCGGGGTGACGATGGAATTGATGAAGGTCGAGGAAATCATGCCCATGGGCGTGATGATCTCGTCCACGTTGCCAGCCAGTACGGCCGAAAGCTCACCGGTGCGTTTGCGGTACAGCTCTTCCAGGGGCATGCGCCGCAGCTGCTTGCCCAGGCTCACCCGCAGATCGTGGGTCACGTCGGCCAGGGGGCTGGAATAGTCGAAGTCCCGGGCTTTCCAGCGCAGGACCGCGTCGAGGACCGTGCACAGCACCAGGAAGGCCAGCCACCACGCGGCGGCCCCGGTGTTGATGGGCGAGGCCAGCATGAGGCGCAGCAACGGGTAAAAGGCGGCAAAAGCCAGGCCCTGGACCACGGCCGAGAGCAGGGAAAAGAGCATGCTGCGGCGCAGGAGCGGGGACTGATCCCCGGCGGCGAGCTGCATGCGCCGCCAGGTTTCGGCCAGGGAGGGGACAGGGCGGAAGGAATCGGTCAGAGTGTTCATGGCTGCTCCTTGTCAGGACCGGGTTGCGTCGTCACGGCCCAGGGTCCAGCCCTGAGCCTGTTCGTAATTGCGCCACAATCGGGCGTAGACGCCGTTCGCGGCGACCAGGTCGCCGTGGCGGCCGTGTTCGGCCACCCGTCCCTGGTCCAGGACCACGATCTGGTCCGCGTCGCGGATGGTCGAGAGGCGGTGGGCGATGATGATGACCGTGCGCCCTTGCATCAGGTTGGCCAGGGCCGCGATCAGGGCGGCCTCGTTTTCCGGATCGGCAAAGGCCGTGGCTTCGTCCAGGACGACCACCGGGCAGTTCTGGAGGATGGCCCGGGCAATGGTGATGCGCTGGCGCTGGCCACCGGACAGGCGCACGCCCCGGTCCCCGGCCTTTGTCGCGTATCCCTGGGGCAGAGCCGTGATGAAGTCGTGGGCCTGGGCCGCCCGGGCCGCCTGTTCGACCTCGGCGTCCGTGGCCTCGGGACGGCCCATGCGGATATTGGCGGAGATGGTGTCGTTGAAGAGAAATGTGTCCTGGAAGACAAAGGAGACGTGGCGCATCAGGTCTTCGGGCCGGATGTCGCGCACGTCGGCGTCGCCGACGCGGACCGACCCGTCGGTCACGTCCCAGAAGCGGGGGATGAGCCGGGCCACGGTGGTCTTGCCCGCGCCGCTCGGTCCGACCAGGGCCGTGATGGACCCGGCCGGAACGTGGAAACTGACGTCGTCCAGAGCGTTGTCGGTGCGGTTTTCATAGGCGAAGCAGACCTGTTCAAAGGACACGGATGCATCGCGCGGCAGGCGGCGTCCCAGGGATACGGGCAACACGGGGGCGGCCTGCAGGTCCTGGATGCGCAGGGCGCCGGCGCCGGCCTTGCGGATGAAATGATTGATCCACATCAGCGGCATGAGCGATTCGGCCATGCCCGTGCCCAGCAGCAGGGCCGCGGCCCAGGTCGGAAAATCGAGACTTCCGCCGGTGTAGAGGAGCAGGCCGCCCAGGGTCAGGGCCAGGAGAGTCGGCAAGGGGCCGAGAATGAGAATGCTGATCTTGGCGCTGACGGCCGAGACTTCCAGCCATTTGGCCAGGACGTCGCGGAACCCGTCCAGGGCCGACTGATAGCGGCCAAAGGAGGACGCGCCGTCGTCAAAGGTCCGGACCACGGGCATGGCCTGCACGAATTCCACCACGGCCCCGGCGATGCGTTCACGCTCGTCGTCGTAGCGGCGCTGCAGCTCCGTGCTGCCGCGCATGGCCAGTATCACGCATCCCGCTCCAACCACCAGCAGACCCAGGGCCAGCAGGGCCAGACGCCAATCAATGATCAGCATCAGGATCAGGGTGGCCAGAGGCGTGGCCACGCTGCGGCCGATCATGGGCGTGGTATCGGCCACAAAGGCGTGCAGGCTCTTGACATCGTCCTGCATGACTTTGGTCACGGTGCCGGTCCCGGTCTGGAGCAGATAGCCCAGGGGGACGCGAGCCATGTGCTCGGCCAGACCCGCGCGCAGGATGGTTTCCAGGCGAAATGCGGCCATGTGGGACACGATGAAGCCTTTGTTGCGCAGGTAAAAACCGGCCCCGGTCAGCACAACGGCCAGCACGGCCCAGGGCCAGGGGGCGGGATCGGGACGAAGGAGCTGGGCGATGATCACGGCCAGCAAGCCCACGGCGGCCAGGGCGGCAATGGCGCCCAGGGCGGCCAGCCCCATGGCCAGATGGATGCGGCTGCGCACCGGGCGCATCAGGGTCCAGATGCCGCGCCCAGGCAGGGTTTCGGTTGCAAATACTCCGGCCCGGCCAAGGCCTGGGTCGCAGGTGGATGTGTTCATGAATGACCTCCGGGAATTGGGTTCCGGGGATCATGGCGAATCAACGCCGCCTCTTCCACCCCGGGAGGGAGAAAGACTGCCGCGAGCGGGAAAGAAAGGGCCCGGGACGAACTTCAGGGCCGAGCCAGATACGAGGACGGCAGGCGACCGTGATGGCGCTTGAAGGCTGAGCTGAAGTGGCTGGGGTTTGAATAGCCCACGGCCATGGCGGCCTGGAGGATGGAGGAACGACCCGACTCGATCAGTTCCATGGCGTGTTCCATACGCAGGGCCCTCACGAATTCGCCGATGGATTGGCCGGTGCGACGGCGGAATCCGGCCTTGAGGTAGCATTCGTTCAATCCGATGCGGCGGGCCAGGGCCGCGATGGTCGGAGGATCGGCCCATTCAGCCCGCAGGATGTCGATGGCGTTGTCGATGGCAGGAGTCGAGCGGATTGCTTCCTGGATACGGGCCGGATATTCCAGCCCCAGAATCTGAGCCAGGAGGTTCAGGGCCAGGGACTCGAAATGCAGGCGGCCGCAGACGGTATCCCGCTTGGTGGCCAGGAGGCGGGCAGCGGTGCTAACGAGTGGCGCTGTCTGACGCGGGCAGCGCGAAAGGGGGCGCCCGCCCTGAAAAGGTGAGGCATTGGGGAGGTTTTTATTGCGCAGGATTATTTCCAGACTTTGGCTCATGCCGCAGTTCGGATCGCCGAGCCAAGCCTCGACCATGGACCGGGGCAGGGTGATGGACATGCCCCGGATGACCCGGTGCGAGGGCTGGCTGTAGCGTATGCAAGTCGAGAAATCGTGGCACAGCCACAATTCCCCGCCGCGGATGACCTCGCGACCGCCGTTTTCGGGCATAACGACCTCGAATTCGCCAGACATGAGGAGATTGAAGCAGACCATCCCCCCAACGGAGAAATGGTCGCCTTCGACAGGACGAAACAGTTCGTAGTCGCACATGCCCACGTTCAGGCCCCGGTCGATATGAACCAGTTCGGTCCAACCGTTGCCGGACCCGGCAGCCAACTCCAAACGCAATTGGCCGGGACCGCTGCCGGAGGCGTGAGGCGACTCGACGAAAAGTCCCTGGGAAAGATAGTAGCGACGATAGATCTCGGCCAGGGGAAAGGGGTCGACGGGCATCGTTCTCGGACATGGATCAAGAGCGTACATGATCGAACCTGTAAGGGTTGGAGCAGGTCGACCCGGAATGGAATTCGCCCGAGAGCTCATCGTCCGAGTCGGCCATGCACGGTGCGTTGCGATGATGATTTGGTCTCTGGACTCAGTCCTTTTCATGGTCCTCGGCCATGAAATCCGTTTGGGTATCATGGCCGAGGACCTCTGTGGAAATGCCGGGCCAACACGACCCGGCTTCCGGGTTGCGGTATCGGGGCGGCGAGCCTCTTAGAATGAATACACCAATCCCAAGGACAGACGATAGGCGGCATCATCCTTGCGGTCGTCGTCGAACTTGGGCTTCAGGTAGCCGAGTTCAGCCACGGCGGTCAGTTCCTCG
>RZZR01000141.1 GCA_009929795.1 Deltaproteobacteria bacterium
ATTCTTGCCCTGGCCTGTGGGTCTTCGGCCTTGGCCACCAACCTGGACGAGCTCAAGCGTTCCGTGACCGATCGGGAGTCCGCAGTCCAGGCCAAGAAGAAGGAAATGGCTAGGCTGACGGCCGAGGAGAGGAAAAAATACAAGGATCTTGCCAAGTTTGAAGACAAGGTCCGCGATCTTGAGTCCAGAGTTCAGGAGCATGAGCAGGCCCTGTCGGCCATTGAGGCCCGGGAGAGCGAGGCCAAGGCCGAGTACGAGTGGCTCGGCAAGGAACTCGGACAGAAGTCCGAGGAGTTGAGCCGTTTGATGGCTTGGCTCTGGCCGGCCTATTTCAAGAGTCTGGAAAGCCAGATGCGGAACATGTCCGATTGGGCCGAAATGGACCGGATGTTCTCCTGGCTGTCGTTTTTTTATGGCCGGACTCGGGAAACCATGCGGGTCGTCAGAAGGATGGCCGAGGAGACGGCCGAGGGCCTCAAGCGACTGGAGGCCTTGAAATCCGAGGCCGAGGCCGCTTTGGAAGGCGTGAATCAGCTGAAAAATGAGACCCTCAAGGATAGGCTGGTTCTGGTTCAGGAGGTTCAGAAGCTTCGGGCTGTCAAGCTCGAGCGTGAGGAGGAGGTCAACTCCCTTTTGGAGTCGATCCGAGATCTGAATTACAAGATCCGAATTTTGAGTACGAAGCAGATCGTCAATCTCAAGGGTTTCCTGCCTTGGCCGGCCAAGGGAAAGGTGGTCAAGAAATTCGACCCTGGGGCCTCCCCCCCGTCCAAGGGCTTGGGGATGGCCCTTGAACAGGGCCAGGAAGTCCGGGCCGTGTGCTGGGGCCAAGTGGTCCACGTTGGTCAGCTTCGTGGCTTCGGCCAAGTCGTGGTCCTGTTCCACGGAGATCAGTATTACAGCCTGTACGCCTTTTTGGCCGAGGCCTCGGTCCAGTCAGGGGCCAAGGTGGAGAAGGGAGAGGTTGTCGGAGTCTGTGGGCCCTATCCCGAGGCCCGGGGGCCGGGCCTCTATTTTGAATTGCGTTATGGCCAGAAAGCCGTTAACCCCCTGCAATGGTTTGCTGAAAAGTAGGCGTCAACGCTGACTGGATATCATGGCAACATGTCTAGGACGGAGGAAATAATGCGGACGAGTCATGTCGTGGGAACGTGCCTGATGGTGCTGAGTCTGGCCTGCATGCCCGGGCCGGGGCTGGCCACGGATCAGGATCTGTACGGGCCTCTGAAGCGGTTCAGCAAGGTTCTGGATCTGGTCGAGGAGAACTACGTCCATCCGGTGGACCGAGAAGAGGCCATGAACGGGGCCATCAAGGGCATGCTCCAGAAGCTGGATCCGCATTCGACCTTCATCGAGGCCAAGGAATTCGTGATGATGCAGGAGGAGTTCGCCGGAGAATTTGGCGGCATAGGTGTCCAGATCGGGATCAAGGACAGACGGCTGACAGTCATTGCACCCATCGAGGACACCCCGGCAGACAAGGCCGGGCTCCTGGCCGGAGACATCATCTTGGAGATCAACGGGGAGCCGACCCAGGATTTTTCCCTGACCGAGGCCGTGAACCGAATCCGGGGGCCTAAGGGCGAGGCCGTGACCTTGACCATCATGCACAAGGATTCGCGCCGTCCGGAGCGGGTGACCATCGTCCGGGGGGCCATCCCCATCTACAGCGTCAAGTCCATGCCCCTGGAACCGGGCTACATGTATCTCCAGCTCACCGACTTCAAGGCCACGACACTGGACGAGATGAGAAAGGCGGTGACAGAATTCGCCAAGTCGACACCGCTCAAGGGACTTGTTCTGGATTTGCGGAACAATCCCGGCGGACTTCTGGACCAGGCCGTTTCCGTTTCCGACGCCTTTCTGGAAGGGGGGCTCATTGTCTACACCCAGGGTCGGGAAGAGAACAGCCGACGGGAATACAAGGCCAAAAAACAGGACGACGACATCCTTTGCCCAATGGTAATCCTGATCAATTCTGGTTCGGCGTCGGCTTCGGAGATCGTGGCCGGGGCCCTACAGGACCAGAATCGGGCCGTACTCATCGGCGAGAAGACCTTCGGCAAGGGTTCGGTCCAGACCATGATTCCCCTGGACGACGGTTCGGCGGTCAAGCTGACTATCGCCCTCTACTACACCCCTAACGGCCGTTCGATCCAGGCCCAGGGCATCGCCCCGGATCTGGAGGTTCCCCTGATCGTGGGGGCCACGAGAGGGGGGGATGATCAGCTGTTCACCCTCCGAGAGGAGAATTTGTCCGAACACCTGGACAATCCCGATCAGCCCGACAGCGAGGATGATGCCGACGAGGTCGATCTGGACGCAGCCGAGCGCCTGGAACGCGATAACCAGCTGCGTCTGGCCTTGCAGATCGTCAAGTCCCTGCCAAGGCTTGGGGCCGTGTCCGCTGGCTCGGCCAAATAGATTTTTCCTAACGGTCAGAATCAGCATGGTGACCAAGGGCCGGGCATCCAAGGCCGGGCAGACGAAGCAGACGGCCAAGAATTCGAAGCCATCAGATAAGGCCAAGAAATCGGCGGCCAAGAAGAGATCGGCCCCGACTCGGAAAAAGGCCAGGCCGAAGTTCCTTTCGGCTGGGCTTTTCGCCATGGGAGCGGTGCTGGTGCTGTCCATGACGGTCCTGGCCTGGATTTTGATTCAACCTTCGATCAGATCAAAGCCGGTCGTTGCAACGACGAAAGAGGACCGCAAACCCTCTCCTGTTGCGCAGACTCGGGATCCGAAACCGGAAACCGCCAAGCCTGCCAAGGCCTCCGTCAGGCAGGCCGTGACCCAATACGAGGAACACTCCGGGGAGACCTTTGCCATCCGGGTCAAGGAGGTGGAGTTGTCCCTGGTTCAGACCCTGTTCACCCTGGGACTGACTCAGGGGCAGGTCGAGGAGGACCGGCCCGAGGAGCGACGGCACAGGGGCGAGTCCTTCGAGTACAGGCGATACGTCATCCGGGGGGTCGGCGACCCTCTTGGTTTTATCCAGCGTCTGCGGGAGAATCTGACCCACCTGGTAGACGGGGCCGGGATCAAGATTCTGAATGAATCCTCCACGGCGGCGGAGGTTCGTCTGGACGGAGTGGCTGTTCTTTTCCTCGGTCTGGAGGCCAATGGTCTGCGTCCGGTTCCGAAGCCGGCTCTCGAGCCTAAGGCCAGAATGGCCATCATCATCGATGACATGGGCGAGAGCCTCAAGGAAGCCAAACGGTTGGCTGCCCTGGACTTCGACCTGACCTTTTCGATTCTGCCGTTCACGACCCGGGCTGTCGAGGTAGCCCGGCTGGCCAAGGATAGCGGCCTTGAGGTTCTTCTGCACCTTCCCATGCAGCCCAAGGGGTATCCCGGAGTCGACCCCGGTCCCGGGGCTCTGTTCGTGGACATGGGGCCGGACGAGATCCGGGACATAGTCCGCAGGGAGTTGGACCGGGTGCCCGGGGCCTCGGGGGCCAACAACCACATGGGATCCCTGTTCACCGAGCACCGGTCCGGAATGGAGGTCGTGGTCGGAGAGATCGCCTCCAGAGGCCTGTTCTTCGTGGACAGCATCACCACACCGAACACCGTGGCCAGGGCCGTCTGCCGGGATCTGAACTGCCGGTATCTGAACCGCAACGTATTCCTAGACAATGACCAGGATGTCGAGGCCATTCTCGATCAATTGCGCAAGGCCGAGTCCATGGCCAAAAGGATCGGCCGGGCCGTGGCCATCGGCCATCCATATCCCGAGACCCTGACGGCCCTGGAGCTTTGGTCCAGGGAGCGGGATCCGGGAGTGGCCGTATGCCGGGCCGGAGACCTGGCCGGACGATAGACCCGAGTTTTTTCCAAACGACTAACGAGTAAACGAGGAGAGACCGATCATGATCGAACAGACTTTTTCCATCATCAAGCCCGATGCTGTGGAGCGCAACCTGCAGGGGGCCATCCTGAAGATGATCCAGGACGCCGGTCTGACCATCAAGGCAATGAAGATGGTCTGGATGTCCAAGAAGCAGGCCGAAGGATTTTACGCCGTGCACAGAGAGCGGCCCTTTTTCGGTAGTCTGACGGAGTACATGTGTTCCGGGCCGGTGGTGGTTTCCGTCCTGGAAGGCGAGAACGCCATCGCCAAATACCGGGAGCTCATGGGTGCGACCAACCCGGCCCAGGCGGCCGAGGGTACCATCCGCAAGCTCTATGCCCTGGACATTGAGCGCAACTCCTGCCACGGCTCCGACGCTCCGGAGACGGCGGCCGTGGAGATCCCCTACTTCTTCAGCCGGTTGGAGCTGGTAGGCTAATGGCTCCCGGCGTCGGGTTCATCGGCCTCGGCAACATGGGCGGGGCACTGGTTCGAGGGCTGGCCGGGGATCGGACGAGATCCCTGGCCGGTTTCGATCCCGACAAGAATTTGGGCGAGGCCCTGTCAAGAGAATGCGGGCTACTGTCCCTTGGTTCGGCCGAGGCCGTGTGTGCCGAGAGCACGTATCTGATTCTGGCCGTCAAGCCCCAGATTGTCCGCCCGGTTCTCGAGAGCTTGGCCCCCAGGCTGACATCGGAGCATTATCTGGTGTCCATTGCAGCGGGTGTGCGTATCGGTTCCCTGTCCGAGTGGTCGGGTAACATCTGCCCGGTGGTCAGGGTCATGCCCAATGCCCCGGCCATGACCGGCGGCGGGGTCTTCGGGCTTTGCTTCGACCATCACCTAGTTTCTCGAGAGGTCCGGGACGGAGTCATGGGGCTGTTCTCGGCGGTGGGGCAGACCCATGTGCTGACCGAGGCGATGCTGGACGTGTTCACGGCCTTGGTCGGCTCCGGACCTGCCTTTGTGCTACACTGCATGGAGGCCATGATCGATGCAGGAGTGACTTTTGGCCTACCCAGGGCCGAGGCCACGAAAATGATTGTCGGCCTGTTCTCGGGCACGGCCGGGATGGCCGTTCAAACCGGAACCCATGTCACCCTGCTCAAGGAGATGGTCACCTCACCGGGCGGGACGACCATCGCTGGTTTGAACGCCATGGACAGAGCCGGAGTTAAGGCCGGGCTGCACGAAGCCGTGCGGGCGGCTCTGGAACGATGTCGGGAGCTGGGTTGAAGTCATTTTTTGCGGTCCCTCTTGACGGTTTGGCGTGGGTGCTTATTATCATGCCAAAACTCAAGGAGGTGGACCAATGGTCATAGATTTCAGTACCTACTACGACCTGCCGCAGAATATCGAGCGGCTTTTCGAAGAGTTTGCTAGGCCCCTGTCCATAAGTCAGAGGCGATCCTCGTACCCGCCGGTGAATATCGCCGAAGACGAGAAGACCATTTATGTTTCGGCCGAAATACCCGGAATGAACATTGAGGACATTGAGCTGACCCTGACCGAAGGTAGTCTGGTCCTCAAGGGAACCCGCAAGCCAGAGCAAGGCTCCTATTATCGGCAGGAGCGACCGACAGGAAATTTTCAGCGCATCGTCAGCCTTAACGTGCCCATCAACTCAGACGGGGTCCAGGCCAGCATGAAGAACGGCGTTTTGAACGTGGAGCTGCCCAAGGCCGAGGAGGCCCTGCCCAAAAAGATCAGCATCGAGACGGCATAAGGGGAGGTGTGAAATGACCAAAGAAATTACTAGCAAGGACAAGACGACCCTGGCCCAATTCCGCCCGGCCACGGACATCCTTGAGCGCCCGGACGGGTTTCACATCTTCATGGACCTGCCAGGGGTGGACAAGGATGCACTGGTCATTGACCTGAACGACAACGAACTCGAGATCCGGGGAGGGGTTGAATACTCTCGGCGTGAAGGGGCTAAGGATGTCCATTTCGAGTTTGGAAGCGGGGAGTATGTCCGGAAGTTCACTCTGTCCGATTCCGTGGACAGGGAGCGGATCAAGGCTTCTATGAAGAACGGTGTCCTCGAACT
>RZZR01000142.1 GCA_009929795.1 Deltaproteobacteria bacterium
GCCCATGGACCAGGCCCGGGACAAGCATGGATACTCCGAAAAGAATGGCCAAAAAATTCAAAGTCAATTGGGCCGCGAACAACCGGACCAGTATCGGAAGTGCGGGCTTACGCTGTTCATCCGTTCGCCGGGAACGTTGCGCCCGCATTTTTGCCAACCCAATGGAGCCGCTCGCGACATTGAGGACGCCGACGAGCACGGTCAGCGGCTGGACCAAAATGTTCGGGATGATGCAGGAGGCGATCCCCAAAGCCGAAAACGCGAGGCCCACCCCGATGATGGCCCATGAACGGGGAAAGATACCCACGGGTGTGTTCCCGGACGCAAGCATCTGGATCGCGAAAATTACCATCAAGAGGCCCAGTTGCGCACTTGGTGAAAAAGGGATGAAACCCAAGCTCACCGGGATGAGCAGAGACCCGAGCAGCAGCATGAAAACACCCATCAGCAAGAGTATTGCCTGGTCCGTGGAAAGATCCACATCTCCATCGGGGCGCCTCTCGGCCTCCGGATATCTGCGGCATATCGTCCAGAGCACCACCGCAAGATAGAAAATCGCCGCACCAAAGAGTAATACTGCCAAAGCCGTGACCGGTTTGGTCAGCAGATTGGGTTTCCAGAGAAGCAGGCCAATGGCCATCGACAGGGCATAGACCGATCCACACCCGAAAATCAGTTGCCAAAAGATACCCCCATATTTTGCCCAGCTCCGGAGTTTGTCCCGGGCAAAGCACATCCGCAAAAAAAGCAGTGCTCCGCCAGGGACGAAACAGATGAAAAGCGCAATCCGGGGAAGGCGAACCAATGTCGGGAGGAAGCAGGTGGCCATGCCGATAGCCGCAATGCCCAGACCCACCGCGAGTACGAACTTTGACCTCGGCAGGTCGCCGAAAGGCGTTCTTCCAAGCGTGATCATTTGCAGGGCGAATACGATCAGGAGCAGGCCAAACAACCCGTTTTCGTAGTATGGAAACACACCGGAGGAGATGGGAAAGAGCAGGACCCCGGTTATCAGCATGACCATTCCACCGATGGCCAGGATCACGACTTCGAGAGGAATGTCTGTCTTCTTGAATACCATGTGTTATTCCCGCCTAGTGTGCGTCATGTCCAAAAAACAAGATGCGTCGGCCGACCAGCTCATTGTTGTGTCGTTATTTTGGAAATGTTTTTTGCTTGCGTCTGCACATCGTGTCAACCAGCGTCCCGCCGGATTGACCCCGCCACCATGACGAAGCTCCGTCTCGTTGGCCCACCGGCCATGGAAAGAAGAACATTATGTCGACACGGTCCTCATGACCGTTGGAAGAGGAAAAGACGTAGATCGGGTCCAAAAGGAAACCGATACAAGCATCGAGCGGGATCTGAGCCATCTTTCTTGCGGAAACGAGATCGAAGACCAAACTTGCCTACGTTTCTTTGGGGGAACCGAGCAGATTGACCAGGGCCAGAAGGGATGTTCCCAGGATCAGAAGGAGGGAGATGGAGTTGATCACCGGAGTGCTTCCATCCCTGACTTGCAGGTAGAGATTGACCGGCAGGGTGGGTTGCGATCCGACCAGGAACAGGGTTGTGTTGAAATTCTCAAAACTCATCAGGAAAGCCACGGACCCGGCTCCGAGTATGGCCGAACGCAAAAAGGGAATGGTGATGTGCCGGATAACCTGAAGGCGGTTGGCCCCCAGGTTCATGGCCGCCTCTTCCAGAGCGGGATCGAACTTGCGGAGCCTGGCGGCCACAACCAGGGTCACGAACGTGGTGATGAAGGAAAACTGACCCAGAACCACCAGCCAGAAACTGGGACGCAAAAACGAAATGTCCACTCCCAGCCGGTCCTCGAAAAACATTCCGGCCGTATTGGCCGCCAAAAGGATGGAAATGCCCAGGATCACGCCAGGAATGACCAATGGGGCCAGCATGAGCAGGTAGAGCGGGCCCTTGAGGGGAAATTCCTCCTGCTCGAACAAAAAGGCCGCGCAGGTCCCGACAACCACACTGGAAATGGCTACCCAAAAAGCCGTCTGAAAGCTGACCCAGATGGACCTCAGATTCTGCTGGTCGTGAAAGATGCCCACCCGATCCGGCCCGGGCGACAGAAACCAGTCCAGAGTGAACCCGTTCCAGGGCAAAGAGGGAAAGTCGGAATTGTTGAAGGCTAAAACGCAGGTCACGGCCAATGGTGCGAACAGAAAAAGAAAGTACAGGATGATGAACGAACAATAGACCCATGAATAGGTCCTTGAACTCGGCAGGCTCCTGATCATGAAGCCACCTCACCCAATTTTTGCCCCGAAACCTTGAGGCCCAGCCAGATGATGACCGAAGACAAAGCCAGCAGGAGGAACCCGAAGGCCGATCCCTGATTCCAGTTGAAGCTGGCGATGAACTGGTTGTAGATTTGTTCCGTGAACCACAGGGAATTCTTGCCTCCCATGAGATTCGGCGTCAGGTAGTTGCCGAGGCAGAGCATGAACACCACGATGGCCCCGGAAGTGATCCCGGCCTTGCAGTGGGGAATGACGATCGTCCACCAGATGGTGAGCTTGCCCGCCCCCAGATCGTGGGCGGCTTCGATCAGGCTGTCGTCCAGACTCTCCACGGCCGAGACCAGGGGAACGACCATGAACAGCATGGACGTGTACACTAGGCCCATGATCATGCTCGCATCGTTATAGAGCATTTCCACCGGCCGGGTCGTGAGTCCGATTTTCATCAGAAAGAAATTGATGACCCCGGACTCTCGCAGGAGAATCATCCACCCATACACCCGGACCAGTTCGCTTACCCAGAATGGCAAAAGAAGAAGTACGAGATAGAAGCGCTGTGTTCTGGGTCTGGCCACCTTGACGATGTAAAAGGCCACGGGCATGGCCAGAACAAAGGTCAAAACCGTTGTGATCACCGAATAGAGGGCCGTCCGGACAAAGGTCAGCCAATAAATGGGCTCGTGGAAAAAATTCAGATAATTTCGAAAAGTCCAGCCCATTTCGCCGTATTCGTTCTCTCCTCTCAGGCTCATGACCAGAAGGTCCAGATGAGGCAGGATGATGAGCAGGCCCAACCAGAGAACGACCGGGGCCAGGAAGAAAAAAAGACCGAACCTGGATCGAGTCATGTCAGGACTCCGTCCGGAAGCAGATGCCGGACTGCGGGTCCCATCCGACGGCGATGGACTGACCGGGTCTGATGTGATCGAATTTGCGATTTTGAGGGAGGGTGACCAAAAGCTCGTGCCCGGCCGCCGTGGCCGTCAACAGACGACTGTTGGCCCCGTCAAATAGGATGGTCTTGACCCTGACGGTGAAGAGATTAAGGCCTCCCCTCTCCTGCGGGTCGATGCGCATGGCTTCGGGCCGGAGGAAAAGGTCGACCCTCTGTCCGGTTTCGGCATTGCCCCTGATCCTGGCCCTGAAGACAAAGCCTTCGTCGGTTCTGACGGCGACCTCGTCTCGACCGGACTCGGTTACGACCCCGGCCCAGGTATTGGTGTCCCCGACAAATCCGGCCACAAAGGGCGAGACCGGCTGGCCGTAGAGTTCCTGGGGCGTGCCGATCTGCTCGAATTTTCCCAGGTTCATGACCGCCACCTGGTCCGACATGACCAGGGCCTCGGACTGGTCGTGGGTGATGTAGATGAACGTCGTGCCCACCGTGGCCTGTAGGGTCTTGAGTTCGACCTTCATCTGTTCCCTGAGCTTGAGGTCCAACGCCCCCAAAGGCTCGTCCAGAAGAAGAACCGACGGTTCCAACACTAGACACCTGGCAATGGCCACCCGCTGCTTCTGCCCCCCTGAGAGCTGGCCGATTCTCTTTCCTCCGAACCCGGGCAACCCGACCCGCTCGAGGATGTCTTCGACTTTTCGCCGGATTTCACCTCTGGGCACCTTCCGCCGTTTCAGGCCGAAAGCTATGTTTTCAGCCACATCCATCATCGGAAAGAGCGCCAGATGCTGGAAAACGAGATTGACCGGCCGCTTGTCTGGAGGCACCCCGTCCATGTCTTGCCCCCGAATCTCGATGACTCCTGACGTGGGCCGCTCGAACCCGGCCACCATGCGCAGGATGGTGGTCTTGCCGCATCCCGAAGGGCCAAGAATGGAAAAGAAAGATCCCCTGGGGACATCGAAACTGACATCGTCCACGGCCCGAAATGGACCGAAGGTCTTGACCAGGGAGCGGACGGAAAGATCGTTGTCCATGTCGAAGTCCCGCTGTTGGGGCGTCGGGCAGAAAAGGCGGCCTTTCGGCCCGACGCCGACTCCGCGAACCGGTCAGTCCGCAGAGCTTTCGGTGAATGCCCGGGCCATTTGAAAGGCCCAAACGATTGAGAATGGTGAACGGGCTGTTAGCTGGCGGCCTTGACCTTGTCGAGGGTCATACCTTCAAGGCTTTCGAGTTTGGCCGGGACCGGGGGATACCACTTGATGTTGTCGATGGTTGCCGGCGGAAAGCATCTCTCGAAATTGGCCCGAACGGCCGGGTCGACAAACTCGTTGGCACCCTTGGAGGCCGTGGCGCACTTTTCCTGGGAGGTGAACAGTCCGGCGTTTTCCGGCCTGAGCATGAAATTGATCCACTTGTAGGCCGCTTCGATGTTTTCGGCCTTGGCCGGGATGGCAAAGGTATCGATCCAGCCGAGAGCCCCTTGCTTGGGGGCCACGAAATCGATGGCCGGGTTCTCTTCATGCAGCTTCCAGCCCCCGTTGTCCCAGGCCATGGCCACGAAAACCTCGCCGGAACGCATGGACTCGAGCAGAGCGTCCCCGTTGGCCCAGTAATTCTGCACAAGCGGTTTGGCCTCGATCAGGGTCTTTTCAATTTTGTCCAGCATCTCCTTGTAGGCCGCCTCGTCGGCGTACAGGGCAAATGGATCGTACCCCAGGGCAAAACCCATGGCGATCAAGGTCGGCCGCTTCAGACGATAACTGATCCGCCCCGTGTAGGCCGGATCGAGCAGTACGTTCCAGGAATCCGCCCCCTTGGCCTTGTCGCTGTTGACGATCAGCCCCGACGTGCCCCAGCAAAAGGGAACGGCGTAGGATGCACCACCCACGACCGTATTCTTTTTCACGGCATCGAGCATCGAGGGAATGAACAGCGAGGCATCGATCTTGGTGTAGTCCATGGCCTGATAGATCTTGAACTGTTCCTGTACCGACGAAATTCGGTCCTGACTCGGCTGGGCCAGATCGAATCCGGCTCCCCGGGTGGCTCTGAGCTTAGCGATCATCTCCTCGTTGTTCGTGTAGGTCACTTCGACCGTGATACCCGTTTCCTTGGTGAACTTGTCCACCAATTCCTTGGAGGCGTAGCCCTTCCAGGTCAATAGCCTCAGGGTTTCGGCCTGGGCCACTCCGGACGCCAGCAAGGCCAGGAACACGATGGGTGCGATCATCCTTTTCATCTGTCGACTCCTTTTCGGCTTTCTAAAAGCATGGTTGAAGGTATGGAAGAAATCGAAGAAAAATTACGCCCAAAACCGCTGCGGCGCAACACCGAGAACATGACATTTTGAAGACAATGAGGTGTCGGCCCCTGGAATTTTGGCGAGATTGCCACCATTGGATGGAGGCACGGCCGAGGTCCAGGGTCAAGACGCATATATTGTGGGCATGACGTTTTGCTGGAGGACCGGATCACCGACAAGGCCCTGGCGCGGATCAGTATTATGTCCAAGAGGACTGATGGTCATGGGTAAACGCAGGCAGGCATGGGCTGATATTCAAACATGGATATCCTGACTACGATATACATCGGCTTCATCCTAATCGGATCCGCTGTATCGATAGTGACCGGTGATGGGGTACAAAAAGAGCGTGTCGTCAAGCTCGGGGCCGGCACCGATGTTGTGGACGACCAGGGGTCTGCGCCCATCGGCCGAGCGACGCTCGACGATGA
>RZZR01000143.1 GCA_009929795.1 Deltaproteobacteria bacterium
GATCCCCTCCATGGGCCGGGCCCCTACGGCCCGGATCTCCAGGTGGACAACCCCGGAAACGGTCTGGCCCGGCTCCAGACCCGAGACCTCGATCTCCGGGGCCAGGGCCTCCCACTCATCGCAAAAGGCCTTGGGCTGGACCAGGACGAGACTCTCCGATCCGGCCGCATCCGGGCCGAGATCCGTCCATACGGTCTGGGCGAACCCCGGCTGGTCCACGGTGATCGAAAAGGAGCCGGGCTCGATGCTCAGCCTGAACCGGCCCGCGGCGTCGGTCCTGACCGTCCGGCCCGTTTGAGAAACCCGGACCGCGCTTTCAGGAACCGGAGCCCCGCCCGGGGTTTCGACCACAAAGCCGGTCAGGACGGTTTTGGGATCATTTGAACTGCTGTCACCGTGGCAGGCGAACAGCCAGAAACAGACCGGAAGCAGAAGCAGGGTGCATCCAAGGCGGAATTTCATGGCAACCTCGTTAATTTCTCGTTGCGCCTTCATGGGCATGGCCTCATTGCTTGGGCAGGCCCCAGACCAGGGCCAGCCGTTCGTATTCGCCCTTTGGAAGCTGGACAAGGACCACGCCCGGTCGCAGCCACTGGATGATTTCTCGCAGCCTCCCGGTCTCCATGGCCGTGCACCCGGAGGTCGGACTGCCATCGGCGTGGCGGATGTGCATGAAAATGCAGGACCCGGCCCCGGGCTTGGGTGGGTTCGCGTTGTGGGCCACGAAGACCCCGAAGCGATAGATGCCGTCCGGCCGGAGCATGGTCTCGGCGCTGGCCCAGTTCACGTCCTGACCGGCTTTGGGAGTGAACATGGTGTTGTAGTGGTCGGACTCCTGATCGTCCACGCAGATGAGATCCGGGGTGTCGACAACCACGGGCAGACCCGTGCCTTCCACCTCCACCGGCTCGGCGGAAAAGACCCGGGTCAGATCGAAGACCCCGGCCGGGGCCCGGCCGTCGCCCTCGGCCTTGATGGGCCCCGGACCGGACGGCATGGGATGGAGCCCCAGGCCCCAGCCCAGACCGCTTCGGCCTAGATCCACGGGCACGACCGCGCCCACGGCTCGCCAGGCCCCGCTCGAATCGGACCGCTCAAAGCGCTGAAGCGCTCCGGTCGTGGCGTTCCAATTCTCGCCGACCACCAGCAGAACCTGCCGACAATCCGAGGGGATGACCGTATCCAGAGCCAGAACCGACCGGACGGTCAAAACCAGCACGAGGCTCAAAACGCCGAAAAACCACTTCATCGTTCCCTCCCGAACGGTCCGGCCGTTCCCTCTCAAGTCACGCGGAAACTATTCACATTTTCCACGCTATCGAATAGTATTCGAAGCGAGAAAAACCCCTTTCGACCTCCAACCATATCAAGGAGTCGCCCCATGAAAATGACCCGCCATTCCTGGCCCGTGATGATCGTCTCCGGCCAGTTCGAGGCCAAAAACGACGAAGGCCACCGGTTGCGTGAACTGCGCCGGGAACTGGAAACCGTCCAGGACTGCGCGGTCATCCCCTCCTTCCGCTACGAGGACGCCATGGAGATCTTCCGCTCCCGCTGCGACCTCGGGGCCCTGGTCATTGACTGGGACATCCGCGCCGAGGACGCCTCCGAAGAGGCCGATCCCGAAGACCTTCTCGAGGCAGTCCGGGCCCGCAACACAGGAATCCCGGTCATCCTGCTCACCGAGCGCCTGGCCCTGGAATCCATCCCCACCCGGGTCCTGGCCCGGGTCCAGGACTGTCTCTGGAAAACGGCCGACACCATCGAATTTCTGGCCGGTCGTATCGTCACCAGAATGACCGAATACGTTCTCGGCGTCTATCCCCGGTTCTTCGGCGAGCTCGTCCATTACGCCCAGGAATACAAGTACGCCTGGCACACGCCCGGGCACATGGGCGGCGAGGGCTTCCTCCACAGCCCGGCCGGGGTGGCCATGCACAAGTTCTTCGGCGAGAATATGTTCCGGGCCGATCTGTCCATCTCCGTGCCCGAGCTGGGCTCCCTTCTGGACCACAGCGGCGTGGTCGGCGACGCCGAGAAAAACTCGGCCCGGGTCTTTGGGGCCGACCAGACCTACTACGTCCTGAACGGCACCTCCAACGTGAACCAGATCATCTGGCGCAGCCAGGTTTTGCGCGACGACATCGCCTTTGTGGACCGCAACTGCCACAAATCCCTGAACTACGCCATGGTCATCACCGAGGCCTTCCCGGTCTACATGGTCCCCCGCCGCAACCGCCGGGGCATCATCGGCCCTTGCCGGCTCTCGGAGTTCTCGGCCGCGACCATCCGCCGCAAGATCGAGGAAAACGACCTCATCCCGGCCGACCGCAAGGACGACCTCGTGCGCATGTCGGCCCTGACCAACTCCACCTACGACGGGGTCTGCTACAACGTGGTGACCATCAAGGCCGAGCTGAAGAAAAGCGTGGAGAACCTCCACTTCGACGAGGCCTGGTACGCCTACGCCCGCTTCCATCCCCTCTATGCCGGGCACTACGGCATGGCCGACGACGATCGCAACACCGAGCATCCGCCCATCTTCTGTTCCCAGTCCACCCACAAGCTCCTGACCGCCTTTTCCCAGGCCTCCATGCTCCACGTGAAGAACGGCAGCCATGTCCGGGTAAACCACGACGAGATGAACGAATCCTACATGATGCACGGCTCCACCTCGCCCCAGTACAGCATGATCGCCTCCCTGGACGTGGCCACCAAGATGATGGACGACAACGGGCCGGTGATGATGGATGACATCATCCGCCAGGCCGTCCACCTGCGGCGCAAGATGGCCCGCATGAATGCCGAGATGCGAGCCGCCGGGGACTGGTTCTTCGACATGTGGCAGCCGCGCACAGTTCTGGTGGACGGGAAACCCACAGCCTTCGAGGACGCGTCCGTGGACTTTTTGGCCACGAACCAGTCCGCCTGGGTCTTCCGTTCTGACGACCCATGGCACGGGTTCGCGGACATGGAGGACGGCTACGCCATGCTCGACCCCATCAAGCTGACCTTCACCACCCCGGGCCTGGATGACGACGGGACTATGGCCGAGGAAGGCATTCCGGCCGCCGTGGTCACCAACTACCTCATTGACCACGGCATCGTCTGCGAGAAGACCGACTACTACTCCTTCCTGCTTTTGAATTCTCTGGGCACCACCCGGGGCAAGCAGGGGGCCCTTTTGGCCGGCCTGCTCCGCTTCAAGGAACTCTATGACCGCAACGAACCGCTGGAACTCGTCTTCCCGGCCCTGGTGACGGCCGGTGGTCAGACCTACGCCGGTCAGGGACTGAAGGACCATTGTCTGGCCATTCATCGCCATTTCAGGAAACACCGGCTCCTCGACCTCATGCAGGCCGCCTTCCAGGTCATCCCCGGCCAGGCCATGAAGCCGGCCGAGGCCTACCACGAGGTGGTCCGCAAGAACGTGGAATACGTAGAACTCGGGGACATGATGGGCCGGGTCCCAGCGGTCATGGTCGTGCCCTATCCCCCTGGCATTCCGGTCATCATGGGCGGGGAGGTCCTGGACGAGCGGGCCAAGCCCGTGTTCGACTACCTGAAGGCCAGACAGGATTTCGAGAACCTGTTTCCGGGCTACGAGAGCGACATCCACGGCGTGGAGCGCGTGGAGCGAGACGGCAAGAAGTGGTTCCGGACCATGTGCGTCAAAAAGACCGGGAGTGTCCGGTCATGAGCGGGCCGGCCAAAAAACTCGGACTGGCCGGGGCCATCTTCCTCATCGTTTCCAGTCTGGCCGGGAGCGGGGTCATCGCCCTGCCCCAGCAACTGGCCTTCACCGGGTCCATCACCCTGGTCTCCTTCATCCTGGTCACCCTGGGGGCCCTCTGCCTGACCATGGTCTACGTCCGGGCCGGGCAATTGTTCGACGACCCCAGCCCCACGGCCCTGGCCACCTTTGTCAACCCGGTCCTGGGGGCCAAGAGCGGCCTGTTCTACGTCTACGCCAACCTCATCTCCAACGTGTCCATCCTCATCGCCGGTCTGGGCTACCTGGCCATGTTCGTCCCGGCCCTGAACCATCCCCTGGTCCTGGGCCTGACGGTCATCGCCCTCATCTGGCTCTTCGTGCTTTTGTCCCTGCACGGGGTGGGCGTCATCACCAAGGTCGTGTCCATCACCGTGACCATGCTGCTCATCGCCGTGGTGGCCACCGGGCTCGTCGGCTGGCTCGACTTCAGCCCGACCCTGTTCGCCCAGAACTGGAACGTCTCCGGCAAGGGCGACGCTCCGGCCATCATGTCCGGGTTCGCCGTGCTCATCTTCTCCTTTGTCGGCGTGGAGAGCGTGGCCACCAACAGCGCCCTGATCGAGAACCCCAGGCGGAACGTGCCCCTGGCCACCATCATCGGCTTCGTCATCGTGGCCGTCATCTACATCGCCTCGACCACGGTCATGGAAGGCATGTTCCCGGCCAAGGAGATCCAGACCGCCCCGGCCTCCTTTGCCCTGGCCATGCAGCGCATCTTCGGCTCGGTCGTTTTGGCCGACGCGGTTTCGGTGGTCATGTCCGTGGCCTGCATCGCCAGCTTCCTAGTCTGGAACCTGTCCTCGGCCAGCGCGGCCAAAACCAGCGCCGAGCAGGGCTTCCTGCCGGCCATCTACGCCAGGACCAACCGCTACGGCATCAACGGCCCGGGCCTGGTGGTCAACGCCGTGATCATGACCGTGGTCGAGCTGGTCCTCATGCTTCTGGGCAGCAACGTGGCCGCGGCCTTCAACATCACCGTGACCATTTCCGTGCTCCTCCTCCTGTTCCCCTATTTCTGGTCCGGCATCGCCATCGTCAAGAAACACCTGATCGAAGGCCGCCGGGCCGTGGGAGACACGATCATCGTTCTTTTGTCCTCGCTCTTCATCATCTCGGCCTTTGCCTCGGCCACCCTGAACGAGCTCTGGCTGGTCATCGCCCTTGTCATGGTGGCCATGGCCGTCTATGTCCTGATCTTGGCAAAATGTGAGCAACCTCGAAACCGAAACTCATAGAAAGGAACCATCCATGAACCGTCCCCAAAAATCCGTTTCGCGTCGCGGCACATCCCTGGGCTGGCCACCGTTGGCCCTGGCCCTTCTGGCCCTGCTCGTCTTGGGAGTGGGCTGCGAGTCGTCGTCTTCGGACGATACTCCCTTGACCGAGCAGTACCCGACCGTGGCCGCCTATCTGGACATGGACGAGGACGAAATGCGGGCCTACATTGAGACGCCCATTCTGGAGTCGTCCCGGCCCATCACCATCGACAACGTGGCCGACATGACCATCGGGGCCAGGGTGAGCAGCGCGGCCTCGTCATTTCTGGTGGACCCCATTTTCGACATCGCCCAGCTCGACAAGCACAGCCTGCTGGACAAGAACATATCCAGTTCCTCCAAGGAAATCACGGAAATGCGCATGGTCAGCAACAAGAAGGCCACGGAAAAATCCGGGGCCGAGTCCTACAATTTCTCGGCCTCGGGCAGCTACGGCGGATTCAAGGCCAGCGCGGCCTACAGCCAGGACAACAAGCGCCAGGAGACCACATCCGACGGCAGCGTGAGCGTGGCCATGAGCTACAATACCCAGGGTGCCTACCTGCAACTGCTCACCAATGATTTCGCGGGCAATATCGACTACACGCCGTACCTTATCGGCACGGAACTCAATGCCTCCGAGGTCAAGAAGTACGTGGATTTTGTCGAGACAAAAGTTGATTCTTCCGGGCGAACCTACATCTCCAGCCTGAAGATCACCAACGGCGGACAACTCAGGGACAAGCGAAACATCTATGGCAACATCCAGCTTCTGGGCGAGATGGAGGATGTCTTTGGCCAGCTGAAAGA
>RZZR01000144.1 GCA_009929795.1 Deltaproteobacteria bacterium
GCGGCCAGCCTTTTTAGCAGATCTGTGTAGGAATTTCGGCCCAGGTCGCACTCGACGTCCATGAAAAAGACATACTTCCATTTTTCCGAGCGCAGGGGGCGGGACTCGAGCTTCTTCAGGTTGATGCCTTCCCCGGCCAGGAGCTGGAGAACGGCCACCAGGGATCCGGGAGTGTCGGGAAGGGTGAAGACCAGGGAAGTCTTGTCCCGGTTGCCCTCCCGGGGCGGGACGCTGCCGATGACCAGAAAGCGGGTCCAGTTGTCGTGGAGGTCCTCGATCTGGGAGGCCAGGACATTCAGGCCGGACATTTCGGCCAGCCGACGGTGGCCGATGGCGGCCGAACCCGGGATTTGCCCGGCCAACCTGGCCGCGGCAGCCGTGCTCTCGGCTGGAACCAAGCTGGCCTGAGGCAGGGTGTTCCGGAGCCAGGCTGAACACTGGGCCAGGGCCTGGGGGTGGGAGTGAACGACCTTCACTGAGGCCAGATCCGTTTCGGGACTCATGAGACAATGGCTGATCCGGCAGTAGATTTCGGCCTGGATGAAGACGTCAAATCGCAGGAACAGGTCCAAACTCTGACCGACGCTGCCCTGTAGGGAGTTCTCAAGGGGGATGACCCCGAGCTCGGCGTCCCCCCGGGACACGGCCCGGAACACCTCTTCCAGATCCCGCTGGGGTTCAAAATCTTGGCTGTGGCCCAGGTATTCCAGGCCGGCGAAATAGGAGAAGGTTCCCTCGGGTCCGAGGTATACCACCTTCTGGGCCCGCTGGAGGCGTCGGGAGGATGACAGGATTTCCCGGTAGATGTGCCGGAGGTGGTCGTCCGGGAGATGGGTGCGGTGGCAGGCGAGAAGCCGGCCCATGACTTCCTTTTCCCGGAAGGGTTTGAAAACGGTTTCTCGGCTGTCGGACTTGATGGCCCCGACCTGCCGGCTGAGACCGGCCCGTTCGTCGAGGAGTGCCAGCAGGGCCTCGTCCACCCGGTCGATGCGTTGCCGGATGTCGTCCAGGGACGTCTCGGATCTCGAGTGTTCTGGGGTGGAATTCATTCGTGTATCTCTTCCTTGATGCGCATGCCGAAATGTCTGCCGGCCTGATCCAGACGGCAGAGGATCTCGTCCCCGGGCTTGAGGGAGACCACGGAGACGGAATCGCCTCCGGGCCGGACCAGGCGGATGGTCTCGGCGTTCTGGAGGAAGATGCAGCCGTGGCGTTCGCCGACCTGGGCGGTGATCATGAGCATGGGCCGAATCTCGGTTTTGGCCCGGCCGACAACGCCCTTGTGGGATTGGCCGTCGGCTCCGACAATGAGGACCTCGCGGCCAGGGCCAAGTTCCTCGAGATAGGCGGTCTTGTCGCCGGGAAGGGCAGCATAGGCGTGGACCGATCCGGCGTTGATTCGAAACGGCCGGGGGGCCACATAGGGGTTGGCTTCGGTTTCGGCGTGAACCAAAAAGCAGAAGGCGCTGGTGTTGCCTACCAGCATGCCCTGGCCCGGACGGAGGATGGACAGGGTGTCCACGCAGACCCGGTGCCCCAGGCCCGTGGGACGGACCTCGGTGACCACGGCCGTTTCCAAATCAACCTGTCCCTGCCTGGTCTTGAATTGGGCGACGATGTCCTTGAGTTCGTGGGCGGCCTGGGGCAGGACGATGATTGTTTCCACTCCGACCTCAAGGATGCCGGCCGCAAGTATGGCCCTGTCCAGGGATTCCACTTCCAGTCCGAGACCCTGAGCCTGGGCCAGGATGTTTTCCACGGGGATGATCTCCCATCCCTTTCCGAGAATGGTCAGGGCGCCACCGGACAAAGACGAGACAGCCCGTTCCTCATCCTCTTTGGATTTCAGGTCGATGAGCACGGTTTCGGAGAGACGGTGGACGGTGGTCAGGCCCAGGGCGGAGACGTCCCCGGCCCGTTCGTCCTCGACCAGGATGCCGTCCACCCCGGACTCCAGGGCCAGGGTGACCAGATTTTTGTCGAAGGGCACGGCCGAAAAGATGATGGTGCGTTGCATGGCCATGACCGATCAGCGACCTTCCGGGGTCGAGGCCAGAAAATCCATGGCCTGGTCCACGGTCCAATCTTCGTGGACGACGCCGTGCAGGGCCTTGACCAGACGGGCCGGGTCTTTGGCCTGGAAGACGTTGCGGCCTATGGAAAGGCCGGCACCGCCAGCGGCCACGGAGTCGGAGACCATTTGGACAAGATCTCGGGTGCTGTCCATCTTGGGGCCGCCGGCGATGACCACGGGCACGCAGCAGGCTTCGACTACCCGGGCGAAGGTTTCGGCCGATCCAGTGTAGGGAACCTTGACCACGTCGGCGCCGAGTTCCTCGCCGACCCGGGCGGCGTGGGTGACGACCTTGACGTCGTATTCGTTTTCGATCTTGGAGCCCCGGGCGTAGACCATGGCCAGGACGGGCATGCCCCATTCATTGGCCCTGGACGCCGTCTGCCCCAGGTCACTGAGCATCCGGGACTCTGTCTCGTCGCCCAGGTTGACGTGGACGGACACGGCGTCGGCCCCAAGGCGGATGGCGTCCTCGACACTGCCGACAAGAGATTTGGCGTTGGGGAAGGGGGAGAGGCAGGTACTGGCGGAGAGGTGGATGATGAGGCCGATGTCCTGGCCTTGACCGCGATGGCCGCAGCGGGGCAGGCCCTTGTGCATGATGACGGCGTTGGCCCCGCCCTCGGCGACCTTGTTCACGGTCTCTCGAAGGTCGACCAGTCCGTAGATGGGGCCGACGCTGACCCCGTGGTCAAGGGGGACGATGATGGTCCGGCCGGTGTTGCGGTTGAAGATTCGTTCCTGTCGGATGCTTTTTCCCAAGTGCATGACGATCTCCTTGTGCTTGCGGGTCTCGGCCCTCCTCCGGCGGCCAGGAAAACAAAAGGGCCGCCGGCTGGTCTGCCTGCGGCCCTTGGTGTGGTGTTGTCCGTGCCCTTTTATGCTGGCTGCACAACTCCCCCTTGGCCACAGGCCTCCGTAAAATAATACCAAAAATACCAGTTGGCATTGGTGGTGATGGGGAGGGTGTAGTCAACGGAGAAATTCTGCATGGATTTGTGTCTAGGCCCGGGGGAGTCGGGGTGTCAAGAATTTTTTTCGGCCGATCATGAAAATTTTTGCTTGAACGTTCATTTGGCGTCCATCTGGGAGAGGATGGCATCCACCTGATCCTGGGTGATCCTGGACGCCTCGTCCCGGAGATCCTTGAGATTCTTGTCGGGCTGTCGACTTTTTTCCTTGAGGATGTAGTCCGTGGACACGTAAAGGTCCCGGATCATGTCCCGAACCTTGTTGATGGCGTCGATGACCCGTTTGATCCGTTGTCCGGTCAGATCCTGGAAACTCATGGTGGTCATGATCTCCATCATGTCGTATTCGAGACCGGCGCAGCTTCCGGACAGCTTTTCACGTGCCGCGTCGTCCTGAACAGTCTCGACGATGGTGGCCTTCATGTTTTCGATGTTTTTGAGACTGCACTCGACCAAGTCGATGACGGTGAAGGTGGCCTTTTCCGTAGCCTTGATGATCTGGTGGAGACGTTCAGAGGCGTCGTCCATCATGTCCCGGACTAGGCTGACACCTTCCTTTTCCTTGTCGTCTTCCCCGGCCGTTTTTTGAATCCGGTTCAGTTCGCTGTAGATGCCGCTGAGTTTATCCAGGATTTCCTCGTTCAGCTGGCGAAAGAATCCGTTGCCGTCCGGCCGGGCGGAGCTGACGACATGACAAGATTCATCTCGGAGGGCTTCCCGGAAGGCCTCCTTGATGGTTTCCTTTAGGTCCTCCTGGTTCGTACGCGAGGTGCGGGCAGCTGGATTCTTGGACATGATTTCGTCTCTGACGGGTACTGTCTGCCGTTCAGATGAAATAGGCGGCCTCGTTCCAGAACGAGTAGTTGTTCTTGCCGGAGCGTTTGGCAACATACATGGCCTGGTCGGCCTTGTTCAAAAGCTCGATGGGATCCTCACTGTCGGTGGGGGCGACGCTGATGCCGATGCTGACTCCCACGGTGATCTTGATGCCCTCCCATGGGATCGGTTCGGAGATGGCCTTGATGAGCCGGGTGGCCGTCAGCCCGGCGTGCATGCCGTTCTGGAGTCCAGTTAGCAGGACCACGAATTCGTCGCCACCGATGCGGGACACAAGGTCGTGATCCCTGACCACGGTCTTGATCCGTTCGGCCAGGATGATCAGCACATGGTCGCCGCACTCGTGCCCGTAGGTGTCGTTGACGGGCTTGAAGGCGTCCAAGTCCATGAACAGAAAGGAGGTGAACCCGCCCTGGGTTAGGGTCTTGCTCAGAGCCTCCCGTGTCTGCTGCAACAAAAGAATCCGGTTTGCCAAGCCTGTCAGGGGGTCACGCAAAGCCAGGTCGTCGCCTTCCTCAGACTGTCCATCGCAGACCGGGGGAATATGTAAGACCAGAAGCCTCAGATCGTCCGCAGTCTTCATGGCCCGGAGCATGGCGTTGATTTCGTGGGGCCCGTCCAGCTTGATGCTGCATTGGATGGGTTGGGTCTTGGCCTCCAGTTGGGCCATGAGGTTGGAGGCCTGTCCCTGACCGAAAATCGTTCCCAGGGCAGACCCCTTGGCCAGTCGGGGAAACCGTCGGGCGCATTCGGGATTGAAGTCCTGAACGGCCCCGGTGCGGTCGGTGATCAGGGCCGGATCGAAAAAGAGGGTCAGTACATGTGGATTCATGGCCTATATTGTCGCAAGGTATTGGCTTTGTAAGCTAGACGTTTTTACGGTCGAAGTAAAGGACCATCATTCGGATTTAGGGCCTTGGGCCTAGGTTTCCGCCAGACGGCCTTCATCCAGATTCCGTTCCGACCAAAGGCCGCCCAGGACCATTTGATCCAGGCCACCAGAGACCAGGCCATCCACAGAGACCAGGCCAGCATCAAGAACCGGTAGACGACGATGGGAACGGACACGATCAAAGGCTGGGGCAGGGGCCCTGAGATCCGATCCTGTGTCCAGCGTAGCGTATGGCCGCTGGATCCGTTGCCGGCCACCTGCATGTCGGGCAGGCCGAGAAGGCCTCCTTCCACGGCGGCATACAGGCAGGCGATTCCGACAAGGAAAAGGCCGACGATGGCCGTTTGGACGAGGTTGAAGGTCAGCCAATGTTCCGGCCTGTGTTCTCGGCGCAGGCCCAGGGCCGGCAGCCAGGCCACGGCGAGCACGGCGGTCATGGTATCGACTTGGGACAGGCCGAGTCCGAGGAGGAACCATTGCCAGGCCTTTAGCGGAGTCCAGGGAAGGCGGCTCAAACCGGCCGCCACCAGAAGGATGGCGGCCAGATAGCTCCAGAAAAGCACGGCAGGCCCCATGACCGGACCGCTCGGACAGGCCAAAAGCCAGCGATGGGCCGGGAGCCTGGTCTCGAGGTTCACGTTGGCGGCCGGATGGCCAAGGTTGACGGCCGGGGAACCCAGAACCAGGCTTCGGTCGAGGTCCTCCCTCCAGCGCAGGGTCACGGATCGCCTGCCCGGAGCGACCGGAACAGATACAGCGCTGTCGGCGATTCGAACCACAGGGATGGCCGTTCCGTCGATTTCCAGACGGACATCTCGGGCCCGGTCCGGAATGGCCACGGCATGCTCCCGGCCACGGCTGGCCCGGATGCCCAGGGTCAAGACCAGATCCTGAACATTGCGCCCGATTTCTCTGGTCAGAAGGACATGGTCAATGGTCA
>RZZR01000145.1 GCA_009929795.1 Deltaproteobacteria bacterium
CGATGCGACTTCCGGTACACCTCCTACACAGGAGGCGACTGTCGGCAAGCCGCACATCATGGCCTCCATAAGGGTGTTGGGCATGCTCTCTCGGCGCGAGGGAAGCACAAAAACATCAAAAGCTCGCAGGTAATCGGCAACGTTTTCGGTGAAACCAACGACTCTGATCGTTTCTGCCAATTCGAGAGTATCAATCTTCTCCTTCCAATCCCGGAACGAAACCCCCACCAAGACCAAAACAAGTCCCGGCCGCCTGAGCCGGGCAAAGGCTTTCATGAGAATGTCCGCTCCCTTGACCGGGTTGTTCCCGGCCACTGTTCCCACGATCAGATCGGCCCGATCAATCTCCAGCTCTTCACGGACCGCCTCGGCCCCTCGGTTTGCTACAGACCGTTTAGAAGGGACGCCGTTGTACACCACGTGAATTTTCCGCCTTGGCACGAGAATGACGCTCAACTGCCTGGCACAGGACTCGGAGTTGACCACAAAGGCATCAATCCCCGGAGACCAGTAGGGCAGAGGGTTGCGGGGAAAGAAAGTCACCCCACGGTTGGCGACCACCGCCGCCGCATGCCCCAGTTCGCCAAGCCCCCAGATGCTGACCAACTTGACCGCCTGGCCGTGAAAGGCGTGGACCACGGTTCGACCGGGCAGCACCTCTCTCATCAACTGTGCCCTCCAGGTGCTCGGAGAACCGATTAACCTGCGCCATTCCAGCCCTGGGTCCTTGTCGATGATGGTCGCCCCCTCGGGGATGAAAAACTGGCAGTCCCATCCATCATCGCTCAGGGCCCGGGCCAGGTACATGGCCTGACGGGTCCCTCCGCTGCTTGAGGTCGACGAACTGAAGAGAATTATTCTGAACCGATCCGTCATTGTTGCCGACTTTGACATGATCTTCCAGACGATATGCTGGCCACTTGAGCAAAGACTTCCGGCCATGCCCTCTTCGCCCGCTCGGCTCCGACCCAGGCCGCGTACTCGTCGTACTGTTTCTGTTTTCGAGCCAACAAATCGGACGCAGGCAAGGCCAAAATCGAGGCGATGGCCGCGCCGAACTCTTGCGCATTGGCGTTTTGAGCCAAAAGCGGAACATTTGACGCGGGCCAGATCTCATCCACACCTCCCACATCCCTGCTGACGCAGACCAGCCCCTCAGCCATTGCCTCCAAAAGACTGTTTGGAAAACCCTCGGATGTCGAGGCCAACACGAACAGATCCGCTCGCTTCAGGATGGACCGCACATCCGTCCTGAACCCGTGCCAGACGACCGAATCACCTAAACCCAATTTTGCGGCCAGAGCCTCGAGGAAATTTTGTTCACGTCCGGTTCCCACAATTTCGTAGCGGATGGAAAACCCCTGACCCTTCAACCCGGCCAAAGCCTCGAGGACCACGGCGTGTCCCTTATCGGAGTTAAGCTGACTGGTCGATACGATGACCGGAGGACTGTTGACCGCGTTTGGCCGGTCCGTCCCAGGGGGCTTGACCGTATGCGCCACAACGATTTCGTCGGGCCCAAGAAATGGAAGCTCCCTGAGAAGGCCGTCCCGAATCTGTCGACAGGGAACTAAAAGCCCCGGCTTGACCAGGGCGTGGTTCAAACGGACGTCAAGCTTGTCTTGCATGTCACCGGCTAGGCCTACCCGGTGAATGACCGGAATCCCGGCCATCCTTGCCGCTAGTCCCGCCGTCCTGACATCCTTCCCGACGTTGACGACCACTAGATCAATTCCTTGCACCCGAAAATACCGAAACATCCGTACAATCAGAATAGGATTGTAATCGATCCCGAAACGTACCGGCAGTCCTCGAAAGCCCATATCCAGGGCCATGTCCAAAAAAGGACCTTTTCGAGCCAGAACGTGACACTCGATACCGGCGGCCATGAGCTCCGACCCGACCTCCAGGGACCAAGTCTTCACTCCACCCCATTTGTGCGTGGAATTGACGAAGCAGACCTTTTTCATTCTTACGCCTTGACCGATTGCTCCACTGACAATGGATTTCGAGCGTTTAAAAAAGTCCCATACAACGCAACGGTCCTGTCCCGCATGGCTTGGATCGAAAACTGATCCACCAATGGTGGGTACATGGACTCAGGCCGCATGGCCAGACACCGAGCAAGACCTTCAGCCAGATCCGATGGTTCCGATTGGGGAGAAAACGTATGTATCCATGGATACAGAGGTCGAATCTCATCGAGAAATCCCGCCTCGTTGGCCAAAACGGGCAACCCGGCACCGCACGCTTCGAGAACAACTCCTGACATACCCTCGCTTCCGGCAGGCGAAGGGAAGAAAAGCACATCGAAAAAACGGTAAAATGGCCCGAGCATCTTCTGTTCACCGGCAAAAAAAACCACTTTCTCAAGCCCGCGAGCCTTGACCTCGGCCTTCAGTTCCTCGGTCAGTGGACCGTCTCCTACAAGGACCACACAGAACTTTCCCGGACGCTCCCTCTTCAGAAAGTCAGCCAGCGAAATGACCCGTTCGATTCCCTTTACTCGGACCATCCGCCCAACGACTCCGATCACGCTTCTCCCCGGCTCTATACCCATCTCTCGCTCCAAGTCCCGCGGGCTATCGGCCTCACTTTTGAGCATTCCGTCAAAATCGATTCCATTGTACAGGGTCCGGACCATGGCCTCGGGCAATCCCGTGCCTTTGAGAAATGTCTGACGGGTCTCTGCTGAAACGCAAAGCACGGCGTGTGAAAAAAATCTATGCACCATTGCCTCTGAGAAGGCCTGCCGCCTTCTACGCCAGACCGTTCTTCCGTACCAGTGCAATCCGGTCACATGGACTTGGCCGATGCGAACTGGAACCCTGGCCAAAGCCGCGGCCAAAATCCCGGATACGTTTCCGCCCAAAGAATGGGTGTGGACAATCTCCGCTCGGTGTCTTTTGAACAGGGCGGCAAGCTTGGTAATGCCTATGGGGCTCCACTTGCTCCGAATGGGCAGATGGTGTGTTATGACGCCGGCACGGGCCAATTCGTCGAAAAGCAGGCCCCGATCCCGATAGGTGACCACATGGACTTCGAAATCAGGGACTAGAAGGGGCAGCAGGGCCAGCAACCTTCGCTGAACCCCGCCCAAATTGAGATTGTTGGTGACTCGGAAGAGAACCGGTCGAGCCATGAATGATTTCACCGGACGGTCACATCACCAGCCTGCTCTTTTCCGGCGAGAGACGTGTTTCAAGCCGATGGGCAACGATGCTCATGGAGTAGCAGCACACGAAATAGAGCGCGGCCACCGTGGTGTAGATTTCAAAGGGGTAAATCATAAGTCTATTGTTCAAGCCCTGGGCCACAAATGTCAACTCAAGGACTCCAATGACATAGGCAAGAGACGTATCCTTGAAGATGGCTATGAACTGACCGACGATGGCCGGGATCATCTGTTTAAGAGCCTGGGGAAGAACAATGTGGATCATCGTCGTGTAATAGCCGAGACCAGTGCCGTAGGCGGCCTCAAACTGTCCTTTGGGGATGTTCTGGATCCCCCCCCGAACGATCTCGGCTAGATAGGCCCCGGTAAAGATCGTCAGGGCGATGGTCGCGCTCCAGAAAACGTCCAGATAGGTCTTCACAAAGATGGGGACGAAAAAATAAACCCAAAAAATGACCAGAATTAATGGATTGCCTCTGATTATCTCGATATAGAGCAGGCAGGGAATCCTGAACAGGGCATTTTTGGACATTCGGCCCAGCCCCACGAACAGGCCGATGAAAAAGCTGACGCTGATGGCCATCACCGCCATCATGATGGATGAGGACAACCCGCCGAGCCCCCACAGAACGGCATCGCTCTCCTCGGCTGGAAAGCGCCAGATGAGAAGGGTTCTGATGTTGTCGGCGATCACCTTCCAATTGAAGGCCATTAGACCTTTGGCTGTTTGAAAGAGAACCATTAGGACCGCAACCACGAAAAACACCTTGGCGACCAGAATCAGCGCTCTCCACAGTCCGTGGCCAATTTTCTTCCAAACGAGCACGCCTCGGCTGTACCTGAGGCCAGCAGCCCGGGAGGTTCTCCCGGCCGTCCGGCACATACCCGCCATGCAGCGCCAAGCGAGGTCAAAGGGAAGGAACAGTATCGTTGCAAGCCAGAGGTTCATGGACCGATTCCTGATGGACTCGTCCATTCTGAGCCTCGCGTTCACCATATTCATGATCCAAGAGATGATCAGGGACAGACCCAGGTAGAGGACACTGGCCGCCGTGGTCGCTTCAAAACCCCTGAAGGTTAGGGACTCGATCTGCTGGGACTGCCAGCAGAGTTCGGCCACGCCCACGACCATGGCCAGGGAGGAGTTCTTCATGTTGTTCAAGAACTCGCTGCCCAAGGGCGGAATGATGGCCCTGAAGGCCAGGGGCAGAATGACGGTCCGAAGGGCCTGAAAATAATTTAGCCCCGAGGAGTAGGCCGCTTCCAAAAGTCCCTTGGGGATGGACTGCACGCCAGCCCGGACAATCTCGGCCATGAAGGCTCCGGTGTAGACTGAAAGCCCCATGGTCGCACTCCAGAACTCGAAGTTCATGGAGAAGATCGTCTGCCTCCAAGACTCGGGAAGCCCCATCGGCAAGGCGAAATACCAGAAAAAGAGCTGCACCAGCAGGGGAGTGTTCCGAAAAAACTCGACGTACACTGTGGCGAACCAGTACAGCGGTCGAAACTCGCTCAGGCGGGCCAGGCCGAAGGCCGTTCCCAGCACCAGGGCGATGCCTGAACTGATCAAGGAAATGTAGACCGTCATCTTCATTCCCTGAAGCAAATTCAGCCCAAAGACCTCGCCATAGGTCGAGTTTTCCTTGTACAGAACATCCCATTGGAAATCGTATCCAAAATCGAAAACAAATCCCCAATAATACGCCATGACAGCCCCGACCAAGGCCAGGGATCCGTACTGAACGCCGCGGTGATCGAAAAAATGTCGAAGAGTCATGATCTCTATCTGATTTGCTGTGATGCCTTGCCGGGAAGACTCGAATCAAAGAGGCTCGAAAAATGTATCCCGCTCTTGGGGCTCGAAACCGGCGGATTGGATGTACGTTTTCAGGTCCGAGACGGTCAATCCCTCGGGAGACATGGCCCCTGCTGCGTGGCCAATCCGTTCCCGGACCAGGGTCCCGTCAAAATCGTCGGCTCCGGCCCACAGGGCCATCTGAGCAGCCTTGATTCCAGAAAAGACCCAATAGGCCTTGATGTGCGGAACATTGTCCAGAATAAGTCGCGAAGCCGCCATGGTCCGTAGATAATCGACTCCGTCGGCCCCCTTGGCTGCGAGAGGATTATTCTTGGGTTGGTATGGCAAGGGGATGAAGCACAGGAACCCCTTGGTCCTGTCCTGGAGGGATCGCAAGGCCAGCATGTGCTCGACCCGTTCAGCCCAGGTCTCGATGTGCCCGAAAAGCATGGTGCAATTGCTCTTGATCCCCATGCCGTGGGCTATTTCGTGGATCTGAAGCCATCGATCGCCCGCAATCTTTTCCGGACAAAGCCGCCTTCTCAAAGATGGAGAAAAAACCTCGGCACCTCCGCCGGGGAGGACCTGAAGACCGGCTTGGCAAAGATCTTGAAGAACCCGCTCCTCGGTCAACCCTTGGGTGTCGGCCAGAAATGCAACCTCCACTGCGGTGAAAGCTTTTATCGTTGCCATGGGCCTCGTTTCACGCACGGCATGGAGC
>RZZR01000146.1 GCA_009929795.1 Deltaproteobacteria bacterium
AAAGGCTACCACAACGTCTCCATGCAGGAGATCGCCGAACGAACCGAGTTCGCCACCGGCACTCTGTACAAGTTTTTTCCGAGCAAGGAGGACCTGTACCGGAGTCTGGTTCTGGAAAAGTGCGAGAGCTTCGAGTTGGCCATTCAAAACGTCTTGGAAGCCGAGGCCGACGAGGCGGAAAAGCTTCGGGCCTATGTGGAGACCAAGGCCCGGCGACTCGTGGAGAATCTCGCCTTTGTCCGGCTCTTCCTGGCCGAAAGCAAGGGGGTGGGCTTCAACCTGAGGTCCGGCCTGGACGAGGAGTTACGCCAGAGATACTACGCCCATCTGGAACGCCTGGCGGCCGTCTTCGAGTCGGGCATGAAGCGTGGGCGGTTCAATCCCGTCGCCGAGCCCTATGCCTTGGCCGTGGCCCTGGACAATGTCATGGATTCCTTTTTCCTTCTCTGGTTGCACGATCCGGAAAAACTCACGTACCCCCAGAGCCCGGACCTGGTTCTGGACATCTTCTTCAAGCCTCTGCTCGCCGAACAGCAGTCTTTGTAACCAAAACATTCCATCAGCTTGCGGAGTACCGCCATGAAAACTGGGCCCGTTCGCCACGCACGAAAGAAGTTTTCGATTCTGACGATTCTTGCCGTCTGGCTTGCCCTGAATCCGACCGGGTCCGCTGGGGCCCAGCAGGCGTCGCCGCCGCCCCCGGAGGTGGCCGTGGTGACCATGACTCCGCGACCCGTGGTTCTAACCGTCGAACTTCCCGGCCGTACGGCATCCCGGGGGGTGGCCGAAATCAGACCCCAGGTCAGCGGCATCCTGCAGAAGCGGCTCTTCGAGGAAGGGGCCGACGTCAAGGCCGGGGACCTGCTCTATCAAATTGATCCCACCCCGTTCCGGGTGGCCCTGGATTCGGCCAAGGCCTCCCTGGCCAAGGCCAAGGCCCATCTGCCGGCCATCCGGTCCCGGGCCGAACGCTACAAGAGCCTTCTGGAAGGAGACGTCCTTGGTCGGCAGGACTACGACGACGCCTCGGCCGCCCTGGAACAGGTCCTGGCCGACATCATGTATTGGGAAACTCAGGTCGAGTCGGCCCGGATCAATGTCGAGTACACCCGAATCACGGCCCCCATTTCCGGACGCATCGGCCGTTCCAACGTCACCGTGGGCGCCCTGGTCACGGCCTACCAGGCCGTGCCTCTGTCCACCATCCAGCAACTCGACCCCATCCACGTGGACGTGGCCCAGTCATCCGTGGACTTTCTTCGCCTGCGTCGGAATCTTGAAACCGGTCTGATCAACACCGACGGCAAAAACGGTCGCAAGGTCCGCCTGCTTCTGGAGGACGGGAGTGCCTATCCCCAGGAGGGCACGCTCCAGTTCCGGGACGTCACCGTGGATCCGACCACCGGCTCCTACATTCTTCGCATCCTGGTCCCCAATCCGGACACGCTCCTCCTGCCGGGGATGTACGTCCGGGCCGAGATCCAGGAAGGGGTGGTCGACGAGGCCATTCTCGTTCCCCAGCAGGGCGTGACCCGGAATCACAAGGGCGAGCCCATGGTCCTGGTGGTGGACGAGAGCGACACGGTCCGGCAGCGAAAATTGATCCTGGACCGGGCCCTGGGCGACCAATGGCTGGTCAAGAGCGGCCTGGCCCCCGGGGACCGGGTGGTGGTCGAGGGGGCCATCAATGCCCGGCCGGGTACGGTGGTAAAACCCGTGCCCTTCGCGAAACCCGCTGGCCCAGACGCGGCCGTCGCCAACTGAGCGGGGGCGTCCATGTTGTCCAAATTCTTCCTCGATCGTCCGGTCTTCGCCTGGGTCATCGCCATCATCATCATGCTGGCCGGGGGTCTGGCCATCCACAACCTGCCAATTTCCCAGTACCCGCCCATCGCTCCGCCTTCCATCGCCATCGACGCCTTCTACCCCGGGGCCTCGGCCGAGACCGTGGAGAACAGCGTCGTCCAGATCATCGAACAGAAGATGACCGGGTTCGACAAGCTCCTGTACATGACGGCGGTCAGCGATTCCTCGGGCAGCGGACGCCTCGAGCTGACGTTCGCCCCGGGAACGGACCCGGACCTGGCCTGGTCCCAGGTCCAGAACAAGCTTCAACTGGCCATGGCCAGCCTGCCCGACGTGGTCCAGCGCCAGGGAGTCAAGGTCAGCAAGTCCACCCGGAACTATCTCATGATCGTCGGCCTGGTCTCCGAGGACGGGAGCATGGACGGCAACGACCTGCGCGACTACGCCCAGTCCAATGTGGAAAAGGTTCTGGCCAGGGTGCCCGGCGTGGGCGAGGTGGAGAGCTTCGGGGGCCAGTACGCCATGCGGATCTGGCTGGATCCCGACCGGCTGACCAAGTACGGCCTGACCATCGCCGACGTCATTGCCGCCCTGCGGTCGTACAACGTGGAGATCTCGGCCGGACAGTTCGGGGCCGCCCCGGCCGTGGAGGGTCAGAGGCTGAACGCCTCCATCAACGTCCAGACCCTGCTCAAGACCCCGGAGGAGTTCGAGGCCGTGCCCCTGCGCATCGGGCCGGACGGGGCCACGGTCCGAGTGGGCGACGTCGGCCGGGCCGAACTGGGCACCGAGCGCTACGAGACCGAGGCCTTGCACAACGGCCTGCCCGCAGCGGCCATGGCCGTCCGTCAGGCCGCCGGAGCCAACGCCCTGGACACGGCTGACGCCATCCGGGACAAGATGGAGGAACTGGCCCAGTTCTTTCCCCCAGGCATGAAGGTCATCTACCCCTACGACACCACGCCCTTCATCGAGGTGGCCATCGACGAGGTGGTTCAGGTCCTCTTCGAGGCCATCTTCCTGGTCTTCGTGGTCATGTTCCTTTTTTTGGGGAACTTCCGGGCCACCATCATCCCCACCCTGGCCGTGCCCGTGGTCGTGCTGGGCACCTTCGCCGTCCTGGGTCTTTTGGGCTACTCCATCAACATGCTGACCATGTTCGCCATGGTCCTGGCCATCGGGCTTCTGGTTGACGACGCCATCGTGGTCGTGGAGAACGTGGAGCGGGTCATGCAGGACGAGGGTCTATCCCCCCGCGAGGCCACCCGGAAATCCATGGAGGAGATCACCAGCGCCCTGATCGGCATCGGCCTGGTCCTTTCGGCCGTGTTCGGCCCTATGGCCTTTTTCGGCGGCTCCACCGGGGTCATCTACCGCCAGTTCTCGGTGACGGTCATCGCCGCCATGCTCCTCTCTGTTCTGGTGGCCCTCATCCTGACCCCGGTTCTCTGCGCCTCGCTCCTGAAACCCGTGCCCAAGGGCCACGACACCTCCGAGGCCGGATTTTTTCTGTTCCGGCCCTTCTTCCGGTACTTCAATCTGTCCTTCAACTGGATCCGGGATCGCTACACGGCCGTGGTCGGCCACATCCTGGGCCGCAAGCTCCGCTATCTCCTTGTCTATCTGCTCATCGTGGGCGGTCTGATCCATCTCTTTCAGCGCATGCCCACGGCCTACCTGCCCGACGAGGACCAGGGGATCATGATGATCCAGGTCCAGCTTCCCTCGGGGGCCACCCGGGAGCTGACCGATGCCGTCATCGACGAGGTCCGGACCTATTTTTTGGAGGAGGAAAGCGAGGCGGTGGAGGCCGTTCTGACCCTCTCGGGCCGGAGCTTTTCCGGGGCCGGGCAAAATCTGGGCATGGGGTTCGTCCGTCTCAAGGACTGGACAGAGCGCCAGCGGCCGGACCTGAAGGTGGACGCCCTGGCCGGCCGGGCCATGGGCCGGTTCGCGAGGATTCGCAACGCCCGGGTCTTTGCCTTTGCCCCGCCGGCGGTCATCGAGCTGGGCACCTCCAAGGGCTTCGACCTCCAGCTCCAGGATCGTGGCGGCATGGGTCACGAAGCCCTCATGGAGGCCCGGAACACTCTGCTCGGCAAGGCGGCCGGCGACGAACGCCTGACCCGGGTCCGGCCCAACGGCATGGAGGATGTCCCGGAATTTCGTGTGGACGTGGACTGGGACAAGGCCGGAGCCTTGGGTGTGTCCATCGACGCCATCCACCACACAATTTCCGCGGCCTTCGGCAGTTCCTATGTCAACGACTTCATCCAGGGCGGACGAGTCAAACGGGTCTATGTCCAGGCCGACGCCCCATACAGAATGTTGCCCAGCGACATCGACCGTCTCTTTGTCCGCAACGCCGCTGGAGGCATGACCCCGTTTTCGGCGTTCGCCACCGGCTCTTGGGAGTACGGGGCACCGAGGCTTGAGCGCTTCAACGCCTTTCCGTCCATGAACATCCTGGGAGAGGCCGCTCCGGGCCGAAGCACCGGCGAGGCCATGCAGGCCCTGGAGGAGATCGTGGCCGACCTGCCCCGGGACATCGGTCACGACTGGAGCGGCATCTCCTATCAGGAGCGCATGGCCACGGCCCAGACCGGGCTCCTCTACGCTTTTTCCATGATCGTCATCTTTCTCTGTCTGGCCGCTCTCTACGAGAGCTGGACCGTGCCTTTTGCCATCATGCTTGCCCTACCCCTGGGGGTCATCGGCGGGATTCTGGCCTCCACCTGGCGGGGATTTCCCAACGACGTCTATTTTCAGATCGGACTTTTGACTGTGCTCGGCCTGACCACCAAGAACGCCATCCTCATCGTCCAGTTCGCCATGGCCAAGGTGGCCGAGGGAGCCGGTCTTGTAGAGGCCACCCTGGAAGGGGCCAGGCTCCGCCTGCGGCCTATCGTCATGACCTCCCTGGCCTTCGGATTCGGAGTTCTGCCCCTGGCCTTGGCCAGCGGCGCCGGGGCCGGGGCCCAGACGGCCATCGGCACCGGAGTTTTGGGTGGCATGGTCACGGCCACCTTCCTGGCCATCTTTTTCATTCCCCTCTTCTACGTGACCGTGGTCAGGATCTTCGGACGGAAGGGGATGGGGCGGTCCGCCGGAAAGGACGGCCGGGTCAAAGAGAGCGGGGGCTCCTGACCCGGGCCAAAGGGGGACTCCCTTGGGCACCTGAAGGAGGTCATGGCCGATGATCCAGGTCACAAAGGATGTTTCCATCCCCGACGCGGAGGTCGAGATCCAGGCCATTCGGGCCTCGGGTCCGGGAGGCCAGAACGTGAACAAGGTGGCCTCGGGCATTCACCTCTTTTTCGATGTCGGGGCCTCGTCCCTGCCCGAGACCGTCAAACAGGGGCTCCTGGCCCTGAGCGACCGCCGGATCACCAGGGACGGAGTGGTCGTGATCAAGGCCGTCAGGCATCGGACCCAGGAGCAGAACCGGGACGACGCCATGAGCAGACTTCGGGAGTTCATCTTGGAGGCGATGGTGGAGCGGGCCCCTCGCAGGCCGACCAGGCCGCCCAGGTCGGCGGCCAAAAAGCGACTGGAAACGAAGAGCAGGGTCGGTCGGCTGAAAAAGTGGAGAAGGGCGGTGGATTCGGAGGATTGAGGCTTGCGGGCGAAAGCACAGCTGGAGCGTGTTTCGATGTGTCAACACATCTTTTTAGAGTTCGTTCAGCCCCTTTTCCCATTCCTTGCACAATTAAAAAAATAGCCAAGTGTTTGCCAATACTTCAAGAAAATCCCCGCCACCCAGGTCTTGGCCCGGAACGAATCGTCAGTCAACGACCTCGCCCTGAAGGACGAGGCTTGTAACTACACTCAGCCGCAATTCCTCTTGGAGGCTTTGGCTTCAACATGCGTTACGATAGGCCGGTT
>RZZR01000147.1 GCA_009929795.1 Deltaproteobacteria bacterium
GTTTAGAGGTGTCTCATGAAACAGCGGTTGACTGTCGGCGTTTTTTCAATTTTGTCTATTATTCTTTTCCTATTTGTTTCGCCTGTGTTTTCCCTGGCATTTTCCGGAGGTGATGGTTCTCCGGGAAATCCGTATCAGATTCAATATCTCAGTGAGCTCCAATCCGTAGGGGGCCATGTCGACAAGCATTTTTTGCTGATGAATAACATCGATGCATCGGACACTCTATTTTGGAACGATGGGAAAGGGTTCCTGCCAATTTTCAATTTTTCTGGCAGTTTTAACGGCCAAGGCTTTGAAATCGGCGGATTGTATATCAACAGGCCGAACATTCCAAACTGTGTCGGGTTGTTTACCACGCTGCAGTCCGGAGCGCAGGTCACAAATTTGAAATTGGTTTCCGGCTCTGTCACGGGATATTCCTCAGTCGGATTTCTGGTCGGTACAAATCACGGCGGACGTATATCCAACTGCAACGCCACGGGCAGGGTCAGCGGCCATGACCGAGTTGGTGGCTTGGTGGGGTCCATGTCGGCCGGATCGGTCAAGACCAGCCATTCAACGGGAGACGTGGATGGTGACACGAATTTTGTCGGCGGACTGGTGGGACAAATCTTGGGAGGAACTCTCAATAAAAATTATGCAACGGGAAAAGTGATTGGAGGAGGAAATTCAGTCGGAGGTCTTGTCGGGGTAAACAACGGAGTTATCGATAACTGCTTCTCAATTGGCAATGTGAATGGGACAAGTTCAGTTGGTGGTTTGGTTGGGTATAATAACAGTGATGGTATAGTCAGATATTGTTATACAATTTCTGGAATTGTCCAAGGGACAAATAAATTGGGTGGTCTGGTCGGAGATAATTTTGAGGGAGAAATAATCAATTCTTTTTCATTTTGTGAAGCCCGAGGTGATTTTGATATTGGAGGGCTTGTTGGATCTAATCGTTATGGCTCTGTAAAGAGGTCTTATGCCCGGGGAAAGGTGCTTGCAATTGATCCTGAATTTCCAGCACCGGAATATGATTATATAGGAGGATTGGTTGGAAATAACAGCGGAGATGTCATGGAATGCTATGCAACAGGATATATATACACCTATGTATTAAGCCATGAAGAAGCCATTGGAGGATTGGTCGGATATAATACCGGTACAGTCAGCATGAGCTATTGGGACAAACAGAGCACAGGTCGCACCACGTCACAGGGGTCCGTGCCCTCCTTTGGAAAGAACACTGCTCAAATGAAGCAGCAGGCCACCTTTGTGGGCTGGGATTTTGCCCGGACATGGAGCATTCAGGAAACTTTGGCATATCCATTTCTGCTGGCGCGTCAATCCACAGCCTTTCTTCCGGCGATCCACCTTCTGCTTTTGGGAGAATAATGGAGAATTTTTCGCTTGGGCAGCATTGGAGCGTGCTCTTGGCAATATAATGAAATCGAGAAGTAGTGCTCCTTGACCGGAAGTCGTGTGGGGCTCGTTGGCCGGGTTCTCCACGAGATTTTGATCGTCCTTGTTCGGTCACTATGCCCTCGACCGAGCTTCGTTGATTCTCAAAAAGGTTGACGTCTGGGCCTGACCGGGACACAAATCCCCCGGTCGTCAACACAGGAGAATGAGCGTGAATGAACTTCTCTGGATCGGGTTCGCCCTGGCGGACCTCACCTTGGTCCTGATCATCTTTCGTCTGTTCGGCCGGGCCGGGCTGCTGGTCACGGTGGTCTTCAGCCTGCTGATGTGCAACATCCAGGTTCTAAAGACCGTGGAACTGTTCGGCCTGACCACGACTCTGGGGAACGTTCTCTACGCCAGCATCTTTCTGGCCACGGACCTTCTCGGGGAACATTATGGAAAAAAGGCCGCCCAACAGGCGGTTCTTCTCGGTTTCGTGGCTCTGGTCGTGTCCACGATCTACATGCAGGTGGCTCTTCTTTTCACTCCGGCCGTCGGGGATTTCGCCCAGTCCCATCTGGAGGTCATTTTCGGGTTCATGCCCCGGGTGGCCCTGGCCAGCATGTGTGCCTACCTGGCCTCGCAATGGCACGATGTCTGGGCCTTTCATTTCATCAAGACCAAGACGGCCGGTCGGCATCTCTGGCTGAGAAACACCGGCAGCACGGTGGTCAGTCAGATGATGGACAGCCTGATCTTCTGCGCCATAGCCTTCTGGGGCGTGTTCCCCCTGGAGATCTGGCTGGAAATTCTCCTTTCGACCTATGTCCTCAAGTTCCTGATGTCCCTGATGGACACGCCCTTCATGTATCTGGCCCAAAGGCTGGTTCCGCAGACATGAGGGGTTGAGGTCGGTTTTTTTTACGCCCGGTTTTTCAAAACCTCTTTGTACATCCTGTCCACCCCGGCAAAGACCCCGGCCCAGGTGCGGGGCGCGAGCACGGCCTCGGCCGCAGTTCCAAGATCATGGCCGGGGGCGAGAACCTTGTGTCTGGCCCGGTCCAAGGCTCTGGCCAGATCATGGACAAAACCGGATTCGGCTTCGGGCTTTGGTTCGTCGATGGTCCGCATGGCCGGCAGGTCGACCAGGGTGACGATGTCGTCGGTGCCAGCGGCAAAGAGTTCGAGGACTCCGGGCAGGGCCGTGGAAACGACGTGACAGCCTGAGGACAGGGCCTCCATCAGGACCAGAGGCAGGCCCTCGAAGAACGAAGGCAGGACAAAGACGTGGCTTCGGCCCAGGATTTCGGCCAGACGCCTTTGGGCAACGGCCCCGTGGGCCGTGACCCGGTTCCCGAGTTCCCGGGCCAGGGCCAGGCAGGTTTCCAGTTCCGGACCGCTTCCCGAGCCGACCAGATCGAGGTGCCAGGGCCAGGCCAGATTCTTCAGGGCCCGGAGGAGCCAGGGCACGCCCTTGGCCCGGCTGAGCTTGCCGGCGTAGGCGATTCGGATGGGGTCCGGATCGGGCCGTGGTCCGGGTCTGAACATATTCCGGTCGAACCCGGCCCCGGTGACGTGGATCTTTTCAAGGGGGATGCCGTAGAGTTCGTGGATTTCGGTCCGCTGACCGGGGCCCAGGGCCAGGACGGCGTCGATTTCCCGGCATCTAGGCAGAACGATGTCCCGCAGTTGCGGGCAGTTGCGGAACTGACGGAGGTCCGATCCGTGGCTGGAGACAACCAGCGGCCGGTCGGCAAAGACCTCTCGGGCCGCGGAGGACATGATCCAGAGGTGATGGCTGTGGACCAAGTCCGGCCGGAAGGCGTCCCGGGCCGATTGGAGGCTCCGGGCGAAACAATCCTTGTACCGGGCGATGCGGGTGGGGTCGAGGGCTCGGAAGGTTTCACTCGGATAGGGCATGACGTCGCTCATGCCCACGATGGCGTGGTCGATATCCCCGCCTCCGAATCGGACAAAGCTGGCTGTGCAGGCGTCCAGGCCGAGGGAATTTTCATCTTCGTCGCAGGGCAGACCGGCCAGGAGGTGGTTTTGGTATCCGTGGCGGTGCGCTTCAGCCATGACGGCCTTGATGTAGATTCCGCTTCCGGTGGAGTCGGGCCTCTGGCTCAGGGCGTGGAGAACCCGTATCGGTCGGTTTGGTTTGTTTGGGCGTGTTGACATCGCCCATTCATGAATTATTCGTGCGTGTCCTGTCAAAACCGAATGCCAGGTTTCAATCATCCGGCCCCATCCGGGCCTGTCTTTTTTCGAGGAGGTAGACATGAGTGACGAGGTCAAAACCTGTGAATTCAAGGCTGAAATCAAGCAATTGCTCGATATCATCACCAATTCACTGTACACGAACCGGGAAATCTTTCTGCGCGAGCTCGTTTCCAACGCTTCCGACGCGTTGGAGAAACTCCGATTCGAGGTCAGTCGCGGCGCGACGGTCAAAGATGGTGAAAGCGATCTGGAGATCGCCATCAACGTCGACAAGGACAAGGGAATCCTGACCATCACGGACACGGGCATCGGCATGAACGCCGATGAAGTCATGGAAAATATCGGGACCATCGCCAGGTCCGGGTCCGGGGAGTTCTTGCGCAACCTGGCCGAAAACAAGGGGGCCGACCCCGGGGCCATCATCGGCCGGTTCGGGGTGGGCTTCTATGCCGTGTTCATGGTCGCCGACAAGGTGATTCTGACCAGCCGGTCCTTTCGGGATGGGGACAAAACCGTGGAGTGGGTGTCGGATGGCCTGGGGACCTACGAGATCAAGGAGATCGACGAGGATCGGCCCAGGGGGACGACCATCCAGGTCCATTTGAAAGAGGACGCCAAGGAGTTTGCCGAGGTCTTCACGGCCAAGCGCATCATCACCAGGCATTCCAATTTCATTCCCTTTCCCATCAAGGTCGATGGCGAAAAGGTCAACACCGTGGCCGCCCTGTGGCGGGAGCCGAAATTCTCCATCAAGCAGGAGCAGTACGACGAGTTCTACACATTTTTGACTTATGATTCCGACAAGCCCATGGACACTCTCCACCTCTCGGTGGATGCCCCGGTCCAGTTCTCGGCCCTGATGTTCATCCCGTCAAAGCCCAGCGATCTGTTCGGCTTCGACCGTGACAAGTACGGTCTGGACCTCTATGTCCGCCGGGTTTTGATCCAGAAGGAATTTTCGGCTCTGCTCCCCGAATATCTGGGCTTTCTCAAGGGCGTGGCCGACACCGAGGACCTGCCTTTGAATATTTCCAGGGAGACACTCCAGGAGAATCTGCTGGTGACCAAGATGGCCACGACCATCACCAAGCAGGTGCTGGAGCGGTTGCAAAAGTTGGCCGGGGAGGAACCGGAGCAATACGAGAATTTCTGGCGGCAGCACGGGAAGGTCTTTCGGATGGGGTACAACGATTATCCCAATCGGGAGCGGTTCGGGCCTCTGTTGCGGTTCAATTCCTCGATTCACACCGACAAGGACGGCCTGACAGGCCTTGACGGCTACATCGAACGGGCCAAGGAAGGCCAGAAGGAGATTTACTACCTGTCCGGGGCCAGTCGGGAGAGTATTGCCCTGAGCCCCCATCTGGAGATTTTTCGGCGAAAGGGCCTGGAGGTCCTGTACCTGTTCGAGCCCATCGACGAGTTCGTCATGGACAGCCTGCGGGAATACAAGGAGTTCAAGTTCAAGGCCGTGGAGAACGTCGATCCGGCGAGTCTGGAAAGTTTCGAGAACGCCGTCACCGACGAGGAGGCAAAGGCCGAAGAATTGTCCACCGAGGACAGCGACACCCTCAAGGGCCTGACCGACCGGATCAAGGAAATTCTGGGCGAGGACCGGGTCAAGGAGGTCCGCATCTCCAAGCGGCTGACGACCAGCCCATCATGCCTGGTGAATCCGGACGGGGAGGTGACCTCCCAGATGCAGAAGATTCTCAAGGTCATGGGCAAGGATACCTCCATTCCGGTCAAGATCATGGAAATCAACCCCGACCATAGGCTGATCCGGAACATGATCCGAATTTTCCGGGCCGACGTGGCCGATGCCTATCTCGTTTCGGCCGTGGAGCAGCTCTACGAGTCGGCCCTGCTCCTGGAAGGGTATTTGACCGACCCGCATCGGATGGTGGGCCGTATCGCCGATTTGCTCGACAAGTCCAGCGGATGGTACGCGGAGATCAAGAGATTGTGAGCTGCAAACGGTCCGATTGGGCCGCTTTCTTATACCGGGATGGGGGCACAAGGTGCCCCCTTTTTCGTCCGG
>RZZR01000148.1 GCA_009929795.1 Deltaproteobacteria bacterium
TCGCCCCGGTTCTGGACGGTTCCCGGACAGACGTCTATTACCATTTCGGATTGTCCAGCGAGGATCCGTTGCTTGAGGGCATGAAAGGAGTCAGGGCCATCGTCCTGGCCGGCTCTGGAGAGCGGATTCGCGATTTCGCAGCCCAGTGGAGCGCCATGAACCGCGGGGCCGAGATTCTGGCCTTTTCCAAGGAAGACAGGTTCACGGCTCGGTACACAGCTGGCGTGCTTTTCGCTTCCCATGGCATGGGCATGCCCAGCGCCTCCATTGCCGTGCAGGAACTCATGCGCTTGCTCTATTTCCTCAAAGGCGGAGATCTGACGGCCTTGGACGAGGTTTTTTGGGCCCGGGTGGGCACCAGCGGCGGGGTCGGCCTGCCCGGCGGAACCGTGGTGGTCTCCACCGAGGGATTGATGGCCGATCTCAAGCCGTTTCGCCTGCTCAAAGGCGGCGAAGGAGAATACTGGTTCGATGGCCGTTTTCCGGAGGAGGTTGCCCAGGCCATACAGTCGGCAAACGAGAGGAGCGGCCTGAACGTGGTATTGGGCAAGACCGTCTCGGGCAATGAATTTTTCCTGGAGCAATTTCGGCTGGACGGGGCCATCAATTTTGAGACGCTCGAGAGCAAGATGGCCTGGCTCGAATGGCTGCATGAGAGCGGGGTGCGCAACATCGAAATGGAAGGGGCCATGCTGGCCGGATATCTCAATCATTGGGGATTTCCGAGAGTTGCCATGATCTGCGCCGTTTTGCTCGACCGGCTCCAGGGCGATCAAATCACCTCGTCTCCTGAAGAGCTGCACCGGTTCAGCCGGTACGCGGGCCGGGTTCTTTTCAACTACCTTGAGGCGTCCTTGATCGATCCGGCCCCTGGCCGGGGTAAACACCGACCATGAGTTCAGGTCTTGAAAGGTTAGGTGCGGTCGTTTCCTGGGCGGAAATCCGGGAGCCGGTACCAAGCTCGGCCTGGGCATGGGTTTTGGCGCGGCCCACTGCACGACCCAGGTTCTGGCCCGGGAAGCGAAACCATAAATGGCTCGGCCGTGCGACGGCCACTGATTCACGCTCAAGAGGTCGATATGTTGAAACCAGCGATTCTAATTTTGACTGTTCTTTGCCTCGTTCTGTCCATCTCGGTTTTGGCCGCCAGAACCGCCTTGGCAGACCAAGGAGATCGTCGGATGCAACTGGGAAAGGCCATCGGCGATTTCCCGGACAAGGCTCAAGCCCTTTTGCGATCGATCGTGCTGGATGATGGTTTCATCGGTGTGATCGACAGCGCAATTGCCCGCGAGCTATCGGCCCAACTGGGGCTTGGCGCCAACGAAACGGCACTGGCCCTCATCTCTTTGGCCAGGATCTACGCTGTCCCGCCCATCTCGAATTTTCAGGTGGGGGCCGTGGCCGTGGGCCAGAGCGGGGCCATGTATTTTGGCTGCAACATGGAGTTTCCCGGTCAGGCCCTGAGCTTTTCGGTGCACGCCGAACAGGCCGCGACCATGAACGCCTGGATGCATGGGGAAAAAGGACTTCAAGCCGTGGCCATCACGGCCGCGCCCTGCGGGTACTGCCGCCAGTTTTTGAACGAACTCTCGACCGCCGACACTCTGGCCATTCTGGTGCGGGACGCGCCGGCAACGACCCTGCGGGCCATGCTCCCTGAACCGTTCGGTCCGACGGACCTGGGCGTGAAGCTCAGACTCATGGACGAGGCCGTTCAGCCCCTCAGGCTGGCCTCGCCCTCGAATGATCCGGTTGTCCAGGCGGCCCTGGCGGCGGCCTCGACCAGCTACGCGCCCTATTCCGGGAATTACGCGGGCGTGGCCATCGAGTCCGCAGAGGGCGTGATCGTGGCCGGACGCTCTGCCGAAAATGCGGCCTACAACCCGAGCATGTCGCCGTTGGCTGCCGCACTGGTGCTTTATAATTTTGCCAACCAGGATTTGAAGCATATCAAACGAGCGGCCCTGGTGCAGGCCAGGGAGGAGACCACCAACCAGGAGGACGCCAGTCGGGCCGTGCTCTCCACCCTGGCTGGTCATCCCGGGCTGGAGGTCCATAAAGCCACGGCCGACAAATAGGTTCTCCTGCCGGAGCGGGTGCTGTCACACCGAGGAAAAAAATATTTTTGACCTATCCTGGCCCCCAATGGACGGACCCCATCGAAACACCGAACCCCGGAGCCACCAATGAACATGGAATCGGATACCATCGCCAAGGTTTTGAAGATCCTCCACGAAGAAATCGTGCCGGCCCAGGGCTGCACCGAACCCATCGCCATCGCCCTGGTCGCGGCCAAGACCCGCGAGGTGCTCGGTCTCATTCCGGAGCGGGTCACGATTTATGTGTCCGGGAATATCATCAAGAACGTCAAGAGCGTGGTCGTGCCCGGCAGCGGGGGAATGGTCGGCATCGAGACGGCCGCGGCCATGGGCATCGTGGCCGGGGACTGCAAGAAGGACCTGATGGTCATCAGCGACATAACCGAAGAGGATATGGTCAGGGTCCGGGAGTACCTGGGGCAGGGCGCCTTCAAGGTCGTCCACGAAAAGACGCCGGTCAAACTCTACGTACGCATCGAGGCCACGGCCGGTGATCAGGGCGCCGAGGTCGAGGTGCAGTACCTGCACACGAACCTGACCCGGGTGGTCAAGAACGGGCGCGTGCTTCTGGACCGAGGGTTCAGCCCGGAAAGTTTCCACACCACCCAGGAAGACCGTTCCATCCTGTCCGTCCGGCTCATTTACGACCTGGCCAAGAGCATAGACCTGGAGCTCATCCGTTCTTTGTTCGAGCAGGTCATCACCCTGAACTGCACCATCGCCGAGGAAGGTCTGCGCAACACCTACGGGGTGAACATCGGGAGCAGCATCCTCAAGAACATCGAGCAGGGTATCTACGGCGACGATCTGCGCAATCGCTGCGCGAGCTATGCCGCGGCCGGCAGCGACGCGCGCATGAGCGGCTGCCCCTTGCCGGTCATGACCACCAGTGGAAGCGGCAATCAGGGCATGACGGCTTCCTTGCCGGTAATCAAGTTCGCCCGGATGATCGGTTCATCGGAAGACGACTTGATCCGGGCCCTATTTCTGTCCCATCTGTGCACCGTGCACATCAAGACCCAGGTGGGCCGTCTGTCGGCCTATTGCGGGGCCATGTGTGCGGCGGCCGGTGTGAGCGGGGCCCTGACCTTCCTCATCGGCAAGGACTACGCCACCACGGCCCACGCCATCGTCAACACCCTGGGGAACATCTCGGGGATCATCTGCGACGGGGCCAAGCCGTCCTGCGCCATGAAGATCGCCACGGGCATCTACGCCGCCTTTGATTCGGCCACCCTGGCCTCCTATCACAAGGATCTGCACGGCGGCGAAGGCATCGTGGGCGGCGATGTGGAGGCCACCATCCGCAATATCGGGGAGCTGGCCAGCTCGGGCATGGAACAGACCGACGAGGTGATCCTCAGGATCATGACCACCGAGTGAGACGAGACGTCCTTTTCAGAAAACTTGTTTCGGCTAGGGCCGAGACCGGATTCCCGACTTCATACCCAGCGTGGTGAGCGGATGAACACAAACGGCGTGCCTCTGAAAATGAACTCCCAGGATTGGGGATGGGTGGCGGTCAACATCGGCATGGGCATTGGGGCCGGAATCGTCTTTTTGCCCATTCAGGCCGGTATCGTGGGGCTGTGGATTTTTCTCCTGGCCGTGGCCGCGGCATATCCGGCCCTGTACCAGTTCCAACGGCTTTTTGTGGACACGCTGGTCGAATCCAGACAGTCCACGGACTACCCGGCGACCATCAGTGAATACCTTGGAAGCACATGGGGGGCGGGACTGGGTCTCATCTACTTCCTGATGTTGCTGCTTTGGTTCTTCGTCTACAGCGAGACCGTGACCAACGACAGCGCCTCGTACATCCAGACTGCGGGCCTGACCGAGGGCCTTTTGTCAGCCAATCCGTTCTACGGTCTGGTCATTGTCCTGTTCCTGGTCCTGGTGGCCTTTGCCAGCCGGACCCTGCTCCTGAATCTTTCCAAGCTCCTGGTGGCGGTCATCCTGGCCTCGCTCGTTCTGTTGGCCTGCATGCTAGTGCCGTTCTGGGATTTCGGCCATGTCAAGGAGATCGGGTCCGTCCGGGAATTGATCACCCAGACAATCGTCACCCTGCCTTTCGCCATGACCTCCATCCTCTTTCTCCAGTCCTTGAGCCCACTGGTCATCTATGCCCGCTCGGCCCACGACGACATCGCCGTCGCGAGGCGCAAGGCCCATCAGATCATGAACTGGTCGTTTGCCATCCTGGCCGGAGTCGTCTTTTTCTTCGCCTTTTCCTGCACCCTGTCCATTTCCTCCGAGCAGGCCTTCCAGGCATTCAGGGCCAACACATCCTTTCTGGCGGTCATGGCCAAGGTCATCCCCGGCACGCTCGTCCCGGCCATGGGGGTGGTCATCGATCTCTGCGCGGTGGTGACCTCGTTTTTTGGGGTCCTTCTCGGCCTGCACGAGGCCTGCGTCGGGCTGTACATGAACCTTTTCGCCAGGAAAAAGCCCAGGGAGGCGATGAGCACAGCCGGATTGTCGGCCGGAGTGGTCGTCTTCATCGTTCTTTTGGGCTGGGTGGCCACTGTTGTGGATTTCCCCATCCTCTACTTCACGAGCATCAGCAGCCCGTTTTTTGCGGTCATTGGGTGCTTCATCCCCGTCATCCTCATCTACAGGGTGGACAGCTTTTCCAAATACAAGGGAATCAGGGCCTGGATCGCCACGGGAACGGGGTGTCTGCTGGTGGTATCGCCCTTTCTGGCCTTTCTGAAATGACTAGGCCCAGGGTTCAGATTTCGCCCAAAAGGTTCTTGATTGTCTTCATTCCATCTTTTTATCGATATACATCTTGTAGCTGAAGTGGGCCTTGTAGGACTGCTCACATCGGCATTAGACTACAAGTTGTGTCATTGGATAGGAGCCCTCGGTTGAAGTTCTTGCTTGAAGGGTTCCCTGACAATGGGGATGTTGTGGAGTTCAGGGAAGATGGTTTGGACGAGTTTTTTTGTCTGCTCAATATTCTCGCCGCTCAAGACGATTTTCGGCTCTGCCTGCTCGAGCAGGAGCATGAGTTCTTGCTCTGGAAGTGGGGTCGTCCTGACCCGATCGACATATTGTCCGGAAAGCGCATCATAGGCGTACGTTGCCGCCAAGGCTCCCTGCTCGATGAACTGCGTGGAGAGATCGGCATATCCGCTCATTGTCGTTTCGTTTTTGATAGTGTTCACGAACACGGGGTAGTGTGTGCAGAAAAGGCCAACTATGTTCAGTTTGTGATTGGGCGGAATGCGCTCGAGAAACTGCCGGACGTCCTCTTGGACCACCTGTTTCTTGATGCCCTCTAGTGCGCCCTGTTCGATCATGCTGACCCAGTTGCCGGGAGCGAACTGGTAAATGAAGATTGTTTTGCCTTGGGGAAGCTTAATGAGACTGCGGGAGAAGAAGTTGGACATTTGCTTGGAAGCGTCTGTCCAGTCGTAGCGCCGGAATTCCTGCAGCTCGCTTTGTTCGAGATTCCCTTGATACGCCTCGGCCAGCCTCGTCGGATAAGCCATGCTCTTCACGGTG
>RZZR01000149.1 GCA_009929795.1 Deltaproteobacteria bacterium
GACTTTGACCCGGGCCCTGCGAGACGGTTTGGGCGAGGCCACGGTGGCCGTTGCCCGGCCCAGGGCGGCCGAGGCTCCTGTTCCGGTGTCCGATTCCGGAGATGCCTGTCTGGTTCATGGCGTGGCCGCGTCGCCGGGACTGGCCGTGGGTCGTCTGCGGCGCAAGCAGGGCCGGGTCTTCGACGTTTCGGAACAGGGGCAGGGAGAGGCCAAGGAACTCGGCAGGCTGGACGCGGCCCTGGACCGGGCCAGACAGGAGATCGGAGCCCTCAGAACCGGGGTCGGCAAAAAGGCCGAGGCCGGCATCTTCGCGGCCCACCTCGAACTCCTTGAAGACCCGGAATTGTTGAACCGGGTTAGGGAGGGCATCGGCCAGGGACGAAGCGCGGCCTTTGCCTGGCAAGAGGCCTACACGGCCCACGCGGATCTTTTGGCTGGACTCCGCAACGATCTTCTGGCCCAGCGGGCCGACGATCTGCGTGACGTGGGCGAGCGGGTCCTGGGCTTCCTGACCGGCACGGCCAGGGTTCAGAGGGCCTATTCTCCCGAAAGCATCCTGGTCTCCCGGGATTTGACCCCGTCGGACATGGCCGAACTGGACACCAAAAACATCGTCGGGCTGTGCACGGTGGCCGGAGGGGCCACGTCCCACGTGGCCATCCTGGCCCGGTCCATGGGCCTGCCCATGATGGCCGGATGCGGACCAAGGCTCCTCGATCTGCCCGAGGAGACCCCAGCCATTCTGGACGCGGCCGGGGGATGTCTGCGGCTCGATCCCACCGAGCGGGAGATGGGCGAGCACCGGCACAAGATGGCCGAGAACCGGGCCAGGCGGGAAATGGAACTGTCGGCCAAGGACGAGCCGGCCGTGACCGTGGATGGGATCCGGATTGAGGTGGCCGGGAACATCGGCGGGGTTGAGGAGGCGGAAAAGTGCGCGGCCATGGGCGGGGACGGCGTGGGACTCATGCGAACGGAGTTCGTGTTCATGGGTCGGGACACGGCCCCGGACGAGGACGAGCAGGCGGCCATCTACACCAAAGTTCTTCAGGCCATGGGGCCGGATCGGCCGGTGGTCATTCGAACCATGGACGTGGGCGGGGACAAGCCCCTGGCCTACCTGCCCATGGACCCCGAGGACAATCCCTTTCTGGGAGAGCGGGGCATCCGCGTCGGCCTTGTCCGGCCGGAACTCCTCCGGACCCAGATCCGAGCCATCCTCCAGGCCTCGGCCCACGGCCAACCCCTGGTCATGTTCCCCATGATTTCCAGGCTGGAGGAATTCCGGCAGGCCCGGGCCATGGTCGATGAGGAGCGGGAGCGGCTGGGGGTCGAGCCGATTCCGGTCGGCATCATGGTCGAGACCCCGGCGGCGGCCCTGTTGGCCGAGCAGTTCGCCCGGGAGGCGGATTTCTTTTCCGTGGGCACCAACGATCTGACCCAGTACACTTTGGCCATGGACCGGGGCCATGCCAAACTGGCGGCCCATTGCGACGGCCTGGACCCGGCCGTGCTGACCCTGATCCACCGGGCGGCCCAGGCGGCCACTGCCCAGGGCAAGTGGTGCGGGATCTGCGGCGGCCTGGCCGGAGACGCCCAGGCCGTGCCCATTCTCATCGGCCTGGGCGTACGGGAACTGAGCGTTGGTCTGGCCTCCATCCCCACGGTCAAGGCCCAGGTCCGGACCTTGAGCCTGAGCCGGTGCCGGGAATTGGCCTCCAGGGCACTGACCCTGGATTCTGCGGCCCGGGTGAGGGAATTGTGTCTGAAGGGGTGTGGAAAAGGTTTTTGATTATGCGTTCGAACATAGTGGAGGGTTTATGGACATCCTGATCGTTTCCCTGGCGGCCCTCGGGGCTGCGGCCCTGACCCTGTTTTCGGGTTTCGGGCTGGGCACCCTGCTCATGCCGGTGGTGGCCATCTTTTTCCCCATGGAGGTGGCCATCGGGGTCACGGCCATAGTCCACCTGGCCAACAACCTGTTCAAGGTCGTTCTGCTCGGAAGGAACGCGGACCGTTCGGTGCTCCTGGCCTTCGGCATTCCGGCCGTCATTGCGGCCTTTGCCGGGGCCCTGGTCCTGGTTTGGGTTTCCGGGGCCGGGTCCCTGTTCGAGTACACGGCCTTTGGCCGGTACATGCAGGTTTCGCCGGTGAAGCTCGTCATCGGGTCGCTCATCCTGGTCTTTGTCGGCCTCGAACTCTGGCCCCGGTTCTCGGCCCTGGCCCTGGACCGGAAGTTCATTCCCCTGGGTGGATTGATCAGCGGATTCTTTGGCGGGCTGTCCGGGCATCAGGGGGCCTTTCGGAGCATGTTCCTCCTGAAGGCCGGGCTGGACAAGACGGCCTTCGTGGCCACGGGGGTGATGATCGCGGTCCTGGTCGACATGTCCAGAATCCTCGTCTACGGATGGGATTTGAGGGCCCGGAGTCTGGACGTCGAATGGCCCTTGGTGGGCTCGGCCTGCCTGGCGGCCTTTGCCGGGTCGTTCATCGGGTCCCGGATTCTGAAGAAGATCACCATCAAGTCCGTCCAGATCCTTGTTTCCGGGCTGCTGCTGATTTTGGCCCTGGGGTTCGTGACCGGAGTGTTCTAGGAAGGATCAAGCAACATTCAGGGAAGACGAAGTATGAATTTTGAATTCGTTCCGGGAAAACGACCTAGTCACGGGAGGTTGACGGCCTGGCCGACGCTGACGGCTCTGGCCCTGATCCTGACTTTGGCCGGATGGGCCATGGCCGCCGAACCGGAGGCCAGGCCGCCCATTCTCTCGGCCGCCGAGATCGACTACCCGCCCTTTTCCATTGTCGAGAACGACGGCCGGGCCAGCGGTTTCGCGGTGGAGCTTCTGCGGGCCAGCCTGGCGGTCATGGGCCGGGACGTGTTTTTTCGCACCGGCCCATGGGCCGAGGTCAAGGGCTGGCTGGAGCGGGGAGAGGTCGAGGCCTTGCCCCTGGTGGGCCGGACACCCGAACGGGAAGAGATTTTCGACTTCACCGTGCCCTACATGTCCCTGCACGGGGCCATCGTCGTCCGGGAGGGCACCGAGGGCATCGACAGCCTGGACGATCTCCGGGGCCGGACCGTGGCCGTCATGCGAGGCGACAACGCCGATGAGTTCCTCCGGCGCGAAGACCGGGGCATCGACATCCGGACTACGGCCACCTTCGAGCAGGCCCTGAGGGAACTCTCCGAGGGCCAACACGACGCCGTGGTCGTTCAGCGGCTGGTGGCCCTGCGGCTTATCCGGGAAACCGGCCTGACAAATCTGCGCGTCCTGGACCGGCCCATCGAGGGGTTCCGCCAGGACTTCTGCTTCGCCGTCAGGGAGGGAGACAAAGACCTCCTGGCCCTGCTGAACGAAGGCCTGGCCCTGATCGTTGCCGACGGCACCCACCGGGCCCTTCACGCCCGCTGGTTCGGACAACTCGATCTCCCCTACCATCGACGCCTCATCGTCGAAGGCGACGACAACTATCCCCCGTATTCCTTTCTGGACGAGAACGGTAGGCCTGCCGGGTACACCGTCGAGCTGACCCGGGCTTTGGCCCGGGAACTGGACCTGGACATGGAAATCCGTCTCGGCCCCTGGGTCCAGGTCCGGGAGAGGCTGGACAGGGGGGAAATCGACGCCGTCCAGGGGATGCTCTATTCCCCGGAGCGGGGAAAGACCTTTGATTTTTCGGCTCCGATGGCGATCATCCACTACGTGGGCATCGTCAGAGACGACGGAACCAGACTTCCGGAGAGCCTTGACGACCTGCGCGGGCGGCGGCTCGTGGTCCAGCGGGCCGACATCATGCATGACTATGTCGTGGAGAACGGCCTTGGCGAACAGACTGCGGTTTTCGATTCCCCCCGGGCCGTTCTCCGGGGATTGTCCGAGGGGCGGAACGACGTGGCCCTGCTGCCCCGGATGGTCGCCATGTACTGGGTCGACCGGGACGGACTGGAAAACGTGAAGGTCGGCCGAAAGTCCCTGCTGTCGGCCGATTTCTGCTACGCCGTGCGCGGAGGGCAAGGGGCCCTGCTGGCCCAGTTCAGCGAGGGCCTGCAGCTTCTTAAGGAGAGCGGCGAGTTCCGCAGGATCCACGACAGATGGATGGGCGTGCACGAGACAAATGGCCTCCCGATGGCTGAGATTTTGCGCTCCTTGGCCATGGTTTTCATCCCTCTCATCATCCTCCTTCTTGTTTCGTTTCTCTGGTCCTGGGCACTGCGCCGGCAGGTCAGGACCAGAACCCGGGAACTCCAGGAGAGCGAGGCCCGGTTCAAGGTCCTGCACAACGCCTCCTTCGGAGGCATCGTCATTCACGACAAGGGGTTGATCCTGGACTGCAACCAGGGCCTGTCAGAAATCACCGGGTACACAAACGAAGAACTGATCGGCATGGACGGTCTGCTTCTCATCGCCGAGCAGTCACGCGATCTGGTCATGCGGAACATCCTGGCCGGAGTCGAGAAATCCTATGAGGCCGTGGGCCTTCGCAAGGATGGCCGGGAATACCCGGTCAGACTCGAGGGGCGAATGATCACCTACAAGGGCAAGGCCGTCCGGGTGGTCGAGTTCCGGGACATCACCGACCAAAAGCGGGCCCAGGAGGACCTGCGTCGGGCCAAGGAGCAGGCCGAGGCCGCCAACAAGGCCAAGAGTGAGTTCCTGGCCAACATGAGTCACGAGATCCGGACGCCCATCAACGGCATCATGGGCATGCTCCAACTTTTGCAGACCACGGACACGACCGAGGAGCAGACCGGGTACGTGAATCTGGCCATCAAGTCGGCCACCCGCCTGAGCCGCCTGCTGTCCGACATTCTCGACCTGTCCAGGGCCGAGGCCGGGAAGATGCCCCTCATTGAGGCCCCGTTCCATCCCGAGGAACTGGGTCGGTCCGTCCTGGAACTCTTTTCGGTAACCGCCCGGGACAGAGGACTGACCCTGGCCTGCGACATCGACCCGAACGTGCCGTCCGTTTTGATCGGCGACGAGGCCCGGGTCAGGCAGATCCTCTTCAATCTGGTCGGCAACGCCTTGAAGTTCACGATCCGGGGTTCGGTCCATCTGACCATGTGGGCCCTGCCCGAGATCCGCGATGGCCAGAGCCAGGTTCTGCTGACGGTGGAGGACACGGGCATAGGCATTGCCGAGGACAAGCTTCAGACTCTCTTCAAACCCTTTGTCCAGGTGGACGGCTCCCTGACCCGCCAGTACCAGGGGGCCGGTCTGGGTCTGGTCATCGTCCGCAGGCTCGTGGAGCTGATGGGCGGGTCCATCGTCATGGATAGCACCTACGGGCAGGGGACGAGCGTCCACGTCGTTCTGCCCTTCAGGGAGTCCAAAGAAAACGATTGGCCCGTTCCGACGAAAACCGTTCAGGCCCAGAGAACCCGGCGGCATTTTCGGATCCTGCTGGCCGAGGACGAACCCTGCAACCAGCTGGCCACGAGCGGGCTGCTGGAAAAGGCAGGACATTCGGTGGCGGTGGCCGGGGACGGCCGGGAGGCCATCATGCGTCTCGCCGAAGGGGATTTCGACTGCATCCTCATGGACATTCAGATGCCGGTCATGAACGGGGTGGAGGCGACCAGGGCCATCC
>RZZR01000150.1 GCA_009929795.1 Deltaproteobacteria bacterium
CGATACCATCCTGAGGTGCTGCGGTTTTTTCTGCTGACCAAGCATTATCGAAGCCCTCTCGATTATTCGGATTCGGCCCTGGACGAGGCTGAAAAGGGGCTTCGCCGCCTGTACCAGGCCTTGGCCTGGGCCCAGGAAGCTCTGGGCCGGGTCAAATGGGCCAACCGGGAACTGGACAACGAAACAGTGGCCGAGTTCGAGCGGGCCGCGGCATCATGGACCCAGGCCATGGACGACGATCTGAACACGGCCGGGGCCGTGGGGCACATGTTCACCATGGCCAGGATCGTCAACCGGATTCTGGAGGACAAGAATTATCGGGCGGCCAGCGGTGGGCGAGATATCCTGCAGCGGTTCGTGGTTGATTTTTCTCGTTGGAGCCAGGTGCTGGGCGTTCTCGGCCAGGACCCCAAGGAGTTTCTGGCGGCTTTGCGCGGCATTCGGGCCGAACGGGCCGGGATCGACACCACGGCGGTGGAATCGATGCTCATCGACAGGCAGGATGCGAGAAAAGCCAAGGATTTTCAGGCGTCCGACGCCATCAGGGACCAACTGGCAGCCATGGGGGTCACGGTGCGCGATACAGCGGAAGGCCAGGAGTGGGACATGGCCTGAACCGGGCGCAGAACATGAACGAGCTACGGCCCGTTTCCGGAGAACTCCGGGACGGGCCTTTTTCTTGTCAACGAAAGGGCTAGATTCGGTCGCAGGGCATGTCGGCCAGCCATTCCTCAACGGCCAGGGACAGCTCGGGACCGAAGGCTTCCAGCGGGTAATCGGCGCGGCAGGACCTGCAACGCAGCACGACCCCCCTTCAGTGGCGGATGAGGTCCAGGTTCCGGCCGCAGGCCGGGCATGGCGGTCCGGTTGGAGGCTGAGAAGGGCGTGAAAGGGAAAAGCGGCGGTCGATCATAGTCCGTGTTGGTTGAAGGTTCAGAAGGTCCTGGCCGCAATCCAGCTTCCCGAGACAAAGGTCCCGATGGAGCTGCCGATGTTGGCCAGGACGACAACCAGGAGGATGCGGCAGACCGGATTGCCCCAGAAACCACGCAGGGTGCCGATGGCGTTGGGGATGTCTTCGAGGTCGGCCACGGTGGGCTTCTTGACCCAGGCCTGGACGAGCCCGGCTACCCAGCCGGCGGCGATCATGGGATTCAGGCTGGTCAGGGGGGCGGCCACGAAGGTGGCGGCGATGGTGGCCGGATGGGCCAGGGCCAGAGCCGCTCCCAGGGCGGATAGACTGCCGTTGACCAAGACCCAGATGGAGATGGACCCGACTGAATGGGCCGCTCCGCCCGTGGCGAATCCATAGACCAAAATCCCGATTATGAGGGTCGGTATGAACCATTTCCAGAATGTGCCCCAACCAGAAGGCTTGGGAACGACCGTCAAAGGGCCGAGATCGATCTCCCGTCCGATGTTGCGGACGATGCCTGGGACATGGCCCGCGCCGACTACGGCGACAATGGCTTGGCCCGGGGACTGGCGGATTTTTTCCGAAAGATAGAGGTCCCGTTCGTCGATGAGCCGTTCCTTGATCTCGGGAAAGGTCTGGGCGAGAGTGCCCATGACGGCTTCGAGCTGGTCATGGTTCTTCAGGTTTTCCACGGATTCCCGGTCGATATCGGTGGCTCCGAGGATTCCAGCCAGCATCTGAGCCAACATCTTCATTCGGCTCCACAGGCCGAGTCCGCCCCAGACCCGCTTGAGGGTCACGTCCACTGCCCGGTCGGCTGGGATCAGGACTGCACCCGTTTCCCTGGCCAGTCGGACACCTTCCAGCATCTCGGCCCCGGGCTGCACTCCGAGCTGTTCACCGATCTTGCGGTAGAAAGAGGCCAACACGAGCTGAGCCAGGAGAAAAAGGGCCTTTTTTTCCTTGATGACCTTGAAGATGTCCATTTTTCGCCAGGCGTCCCGGTTGGTCATGGAGGCAAGCCGAGCCGGACAGAGTTCGACGCAGACCGTGTCCGGTTGGACGGTGGTGATGGTGGTCCGGACGTCGTTCACGCTTTCAGTGGAGACGTGGGCCGTGCCGATCAGATAGATGGTTCGTTCCGGATCGGAGAGCACGGTGACACTGGCCGGAAGGGTTTCGGGAGGGGTTTGTCGGGTGAAATTCATTGTCATTGTACCGGGAAAGAGATAATCGGGAAACAAACCATTAGGAGTCGATACGTGTTATGAAGCAAGAAACGAACAGCCTGTCGAACTGGAAGAAGATAGCCGAGCGGGTCGAGCGGAAACTGGCCGATTTCGCCAACTATAACTTTTCGGAAAGCGAGGTGGGGACCTTTTCCATCTTTTTCGAACTCGCCCAGGAATTCGACAACGCCGACGATCTGCAGACCACGGTTGTTGCCGTGCCGCATTTCGTCTTTGGAACCCATCTGACGCTGTTTCTTCTCGATCACTCGGGGGCCTTTGTCTGTAGCCGAAAGTTGCCTGGGACGGACGAGTGTCCCGAGCGGATTTGGATTGACGACGAAAAGCTTGCCCACGGGGTTCATGTTCATGGCCGAGATCTGGTGGTGCCCATTCGTTGCAACCGGATCATGGCCGATGAACTCCCTGTCCCGCCAAGGGGGAACGTCATCGGTGCCCTGCTCGTTCATGAGGGGGCTGCCCTGAGGGAACATGATCGGTTGTTCCACGAAAAATACGCGAATCGGGTCGGATTTCAGATGCACAACAAATTTATCAACGAGAGGAACAAGGAACATCTGAATTTCATCCGGACCATCGCTCAGGACATCGGACATAACGTCATCTTGCCCAACATGTATTTCAAGCTTTTGTTCCGGAAAATGAATCGTAAGATTCTGGAAACCCAGAAGGCCGTGACCAAGTTGATGGGTCAACAGTTCGCAGGCGAAGGGCAGTCCGGAGCCGAAATCTGGGGAGAGATTACCTCCCGCCTCGGTGAGCTCAACGAGCAGTACCAAGTCATCTATCAGCACTTCAAGCACACCAGCCTTTTCCTGGAGACCCTGCTCAGGCGGAGCCACTTCGAGCAGGGTCGTTACGTGCTCATGAAGCGGGTGTGTAACTTCAAAACCCAGATCGTCGAACCCCAGCTCGATCATTATCGTCCCAGGCTGAACGAGCGGGGCATCGAGGTGGACACGAGCATGGGTGGCGTCCCGGACGAGACCGTCGAGCTGGTGGCCGATATCGGCCTGTTGAGCCAGGTATTTGCCAATCTCTTTTCCAATGCCGTCAAATACACCCGGCCGGTCCGTGATCGTGACGGGTGTGAGCGGAAGTTCATTTCTTACGGATGGGAGTGGATGCCCAATCATTTCGGGCCCGGACAGAGAGCGGTCAAGATCAATGTCTTCTCGACGGGGCCTCATGTGCCGGACAAGGACCGGGCTCAATTGTTCGACCCGGATTTTCGGGCCGAAACTTCGGCCGGGGAGCCTGGATCGGGACATGGGCTGTCTTTCGTCAAGCAGATCGTTGAGCTCCATGGAGGTCAGGTCGGCTACGCTGCGACGGAAATGGGCAACGATTTTTTTATCATACTTCCGGCCAACGGTTCGGCCGCCTGAATTGTGTTGCAGAATAAAAGCCTTTACACATAGCGGCTGGGCCCGCGAAAGGCAAGGGCGGGTTTTCCGGACGATTCCGGAAATCCCGCCCTTGATTGTTTTGTGAGAGACTCACTCCTTTTCTTCCACCTGCTCGGCGACGAACCATAACGAATAGGAACTCATGGCTAGGTAGGCATGGGTCGAAAAAATTCGGCACGGATCTGTTCGTCGAGGGCCTTGTGCATTTTTGCGCCGAGCAGGGAGCGTCTCATCAGATTTTTTCAAAGTATTCTTTTTCAGCGCCGCACTTGGGGCAGACCCAGTCGTCAGGAAGATCCTCAAAGGGTGTTCCCGGTTCGATGCCGTTTTCTGGATCACCCAGCTCTGGATCGTAGACATATTTGCAAGGGCACTCATACTTGGACATGTCGCTCATTGTCTCCTCCGTGGTCGATGATTGAAATGGACGCATTGCGATTGAAAACCGAATGCATGTGCCAATAATAAACAGTATTCATGATAACTGGTTGAAATAATTTTGTCAATAGGAACTGTTCCTAACTTATTGCATTTGAAATAAAAAACCCGCCGAAAGGCGGGTCGTCGGAAACGTCAGGGAGCAAGAACAATCAGGCGGACATAGCCTGAACGGCTTTGGCCAGACGAGCCATACGTCGACCGGCGTTGCGCCAGTGAATGATGTTTTTGGATGCGGCCTTGTCCAGAACAGCGTTGGCCTGTCCAAGAACCTTGGCAGCGGTTTCGCCGTCACCGGCCTCAATGGCCTGCCGGACAGCCTTGACGGTATTCTTGACCCTGGTTTTGACGATCCTGTTCCTGTCTCTGCGTTTCAGGCTCTGGCGGTGCCTCTTGAGAGCCGACTTGTGGTTGGCCAATGTCTTTCCTCCTGAATGGTGATGAAGTGTTTAAAATGCCACGAGGGAATGTTCCCTGAATAGTTTGGTGAAAGGGAGTTTCTATGTTCGACGGCTGATGAATGTCAAGAAAAATCGGTCAAACACGGTAAAAAAGGGCCGGGTCCTTTCGGACCCGGCCCTTTTCGTGCGGTATCAGGCGGCAGGCAATCTTAGAAAGCGTAGACCAAGCCGAGGGACAGCCTGTAGGCGGCGTCGCTCTTCCGATCGTCGTCGAACTTGGGCTTCAGGTAGCCAAGCTCGGCCACAGCGGTCAGCTCTTCGAAGATCTTGTACTTGGTGTCGAAATCGGCTTCCCAGAGGCTGTCCTTCTTGTCGAAGTACATGCCGGTGTCGTCGTCGCTGGTGCCCTTGGCGTACATCAAGGTGAAGGTGTGGGACAGACCCTCGACGAAGGTCAGATCCTTGATCTTACCACCGACGGCCCACAGGGGAGCGACCTGCCAGTAACCGTCGGTCGCGCCGCCGGTCAGCAGGGAGGTGCCATCATAGAAGAAAGAGGTGGCGGTCAAATCCGGGGAAATGGTGGGCATGACGGTGTACTTGTCGTCGTCCTTGTCCTTTTCGCCGCTCATGTAGACAAAGAACAGCTCGGGGGTCATGAAGTCCATCTTGTAGTCGACGGCGGCGTCAAAGACCCAGCCTTCGGCCTTTTCAAGACCCAGAGCGTTTTGCTTGTCCATGGACAGGCTACCGTAAGCAAAGTCGGCCATGAAGACAAAGGGATCCAGCAGGGTCACCTGGGTGCTGAAGCCGGCCCACCAGGCCTTGGCGTCCTTGGACACGGGGATGGTGCCCATATCCGGGACACCCATGTGGCTGGAGACATCCGGGTAGTGGTCGCCGATGAAGCCGTACAAGAAGTAGGGCTGGATGGCGAAGCCGTCGAGCTGGACGTTGGCGATGGCCAGGGCGATGTCAAAGGCGTCCTTGACCTCGGGGTCGGTCGGGGAGCCATTGTAGGGGCGGGCCCAACCGGCGGTCAGGCTGAACACGTCGCCGAAGGGCATGGTAGCCAAAATAGCGGTGGCGCGGTCGTCGAAGATGTAGGAGCCCAGGTTGCCGGGGACCATGAAGTACTGGAGACCAGCCTTGATGTTCAGGCC
>RZZR01000151.1 GCA_009929795.1 Deltaproteobacteria bacterium
TTGCAGAAATGACAGGTTTTCGTGAATGTCGCCAAAGGCGACCCAGACATGTCGCGAGTCGGTCATAACACATTCCTCTTGTGATCTTTTGTCCGTACCTTTCGTATGGTACGCAAGTCAGAGCGGGGAATCAAGAAATGGACAAGAAGCGGCTGCGGGCCGAAATGCTGGCCAGACGGATGGCCATGTCCGCAAAAGAGTTCGAACGGCGAAGCGGTTTGATCCATGACAGACTGCGGTCCATGATAATCTGGCCGCAGGCTCGATGCGTTGCATTGTACGCCTCCTTCAGGAACGAGGTCGACACTCTGGTTCTGCTTGATGAACTCGAGACCAGGGGCGTCGAGATCTTGTTGCCCCGATGCTGCCCGGATAGGGCCGGTGAAATGAATTTTTACAAACTGGGATCATGTCGAGATTTGGTCTGCGGGGCCCACGGCATCCAGGAGCCCGATGAAAGGGTATGCGAACCGGTGACCGACCCCAGGCCGGATGTCGTTCTGGTTCCGGCTTTGGCCTTTGATCGGAATGGATACAGGCTGGGCTACGGCGGCGGCTACTACGATCGGTTTCTGGGAGCGGTGGGAGCCGGTTCGGTCAGCGTCGGACTGGCCTTTGACTTCCAAGTGGTGGACGCGATTCCACGGGAACCCTGGGACATGCCGGTCAGCCATGTGATCTTCGAGACGGGGCATCTCGGTCCATTGGGAGAAACGCCATGAAATGGAAGACAATTGCAATGTCCTTGGTGGCCGCGCCTGTTCTCGTCGTGGCCGTCGGGTTGGCAACTATGAACCAGTGGATCAACGCAAAGCCGGTTCAGGATCGTCTGGCTGCCATGGTCGGCGGGATGATCGGCCTGCCGATGGACTTTGGCAGTCTGGAAATCGACCCTGGCCTCGTGACCGGAATCGAACTTCGGGATCTGCAGATTGGAAGCGCTCCCGGCCCGGAGGTGGGGCTTTTGTTTCTGCGAGTCGATTTGGAGGTCTGGCCCTTGCTTATCGGGCGTCCGGCGGTCCGGGTTCTTGACGTCGAGGGATTGGATGTCCGTTTTGGGGATCAGGACGGGCGGACCGCTTCGGATCGGGCTGGAGCACAGGATGTTCCTTCCCCAGAACTGGACCTCGAGGCCCTGCATGAAACCCTGGTCCGCCTGGAATCGGTTCGGGTGACAGAAAGCCGGGTCCAACTCGGGGCCATTGTGATCGAAGATCTGGACGTTTCAATGACACCGAGCGGGCAGGGCGGGCTGATTCTGGCTCTGAAGTCCCTGGCCGAACTGGACGGCCAGGCCTGCGGCCTGGAAATGAACGGCACGGCAATTCCCCAAGGACGGGTCATGGAGGTCCTGGCCGATCTCGTGGTCACGGAGTTCCCCCTGGCTTTGACGTCGGCCCCGCCTGAATATGATGTCCAGAATGGGTCAGCGCTGATCCGGGCCGAGATTCGGGGCACCCTCCCCGATGAGCTGTACGCGGATCTGAAGGCCCTGATCCACGGCTACGACTTCTCGGTCGAGGCCTCGGGCCGGACCAAGGCCTACCATTTTCCGGTCCTGACGGCCGTGTCCCGGGCCGAGGCCCGGGGCCGGACGATCCGACTCACCGACATGGCCCTGTCAGGCTTTGATCTGAATGCCAATGGGAGCATGTCCATCGATTTCACACGTCCGCGCGACCCGGTCCTGGATCTCGTGGTGTCGACGGCGAGCATGAACTCTACGGACCTGTTGGGGCTGTTTCCCGATCCAGTGGTCCCGGCAGAGGTTGTGGAGGAGGTCTTTCCGATGATCCTCGGTGGCTCGGTTCGTCTGGATCGTTTTTTTCTCAATGGCCCGGTCTCCCGAATCGGGAACTTGGACGAAAAGGCCAATGCCGACACCCTTGGAGCCGAACTGGCCTTCGAAGATGTGGGCATCGAACTCGATCCCAAAGGCCCGGTGGTGGAGGGGGTGAACGGATCGGTCTCCTATCAGGGCGGCGTAGTCACGGTCCGGGCCGAGAGCGGACGGGTCTTGAATTCTACGGTGGACCGTTTCGACCTCAATATCGGCAACGTTTATGATGACGGGCTGCTCTATGATTTTTCTGGCCGAGGGGGGCTGGCCCTGTCCGATCTGATTCATTTTCGGGATGTCCGTTTCGTGACCGAAGAGGTCGCGGACGGCCTGGGCATGACCAAGGACCTGGGCGGAACGGTGGACTGGGATGCCCATGGACGGATCGGAACCGGGAAGACCAACGCGACCCTGACCTGTCGGCCCGGCCCAGTGCTCGTCCCCGTGGAGGGGATGCCTGCGGTGTCCGTCGAGTCTGGAGAGGTGAAAATCGTTTTGTCCGAGGGGGGCGGAAGAGAGGTTTTCATCCGCGATCTCGGGGGCAGATGGGGACAGACCACTTGGAGCGGCAATGGAACTCTGACTGGATCGTCCTGGGTTTTGTTGGCCGATGTCCACGGCCGGGTGGATGTGGAGGAAGTCCAAGGCCTGGGAGGAGGCAAGGAGCCATGGATCGCGGCTGAAAATAGTACCGACTATGCCCTGACAATCAAAGGGACGCCGGGTGGGCTCTTGGAAATAGACGGCGGATTCGACATGGCCGGATGGGGGCTGAGGGTTGGGCCGGGGGTGCTGCGGGCCGTCCAGGGTGATCGTCTGGATGTCAGCCTGACCTATCATCCCCGGGCGGGCGTCGTGGTCGACCGGGCCGTGGTCGGCCTCGGGGGGGCCTCGGTCCGGGCTCGGGGCCGGATCGAGCCAAGCCCCGAAACCAGGGTGTCCGGAAGTGTTGTTTTGGAATCGTTGCATCTGGGCCGGGGGGTGTGGGAGGGGGGCAACGCCACCCATGGCCTGGCCGGAACCCTGTCCGGCGAGGTGGCCTTCAGTCTCGCTCCCGACCGCCCAGAGAGCCTGAGCGCCAACGGGACCGTGGAGGGGCGTGGCCTGCGCCTGCCTCTGCCCGGAGAGATCCCGGTCGTCCACAACCTCGATTTTGATCTGGGTTTTCTGGATCGGGAACTGGATCTGTCTTCTTTCAGCATGCAGATCGGAGCCAATCCGGTCTACGGCCATGGACAATTTTTCCTGGGTCTCAGGACCACCGGCAGAGTCTACATCCGTTCGCCCCATCTCGACGTCGGGAAGATCGTCGATGCTGCTCTGGCTTCTACGGGCGGCAGGGGTGAGCAGCCCCGAAAGGAAGGCTCACGCTCCTCGTGGCCTTATGAGGTCGTGGTCGAGACATTCGTCGATGCCGGGCGGTACAAGGAACTGCGGTTCGGCCCGTTTCATGCCTTGGGACGAGTGACCGACGGGAGCCTGTTAGTTGATAGGGCCCGCCTGGACCTCCCGGCCGGGGTCGTGGCTCTGGAGAGCCGGGATGGCGGACACAGGGGGTATTTGGAACTGCAGGACCAGCCTATGAACAACATGATGGTCGCCCTGGGGGCCGATCAGGAGAAGTCCTTGGTGGACGGCCCGTTGCGGGCCAAGGGGTACGTATTCGTCCGACCGAAACGGACCGACCGGCCGGAGAGCTTTGCCGATCGGGTGGACGGAGCTCTGACTATGGAGATTGGCCGGGGATTCATTCGAAAGTCCAATGTCATGGCCCAGGTGCTGCATTTCTTGAACATCCAGAATATCCTGAGCCTCAACTTCTCTACTCTGGAGGAAGGCATTCCCTTCGAGACCATCGAGGGGTATTTCCACATCAGGAAGGGAATCGCCAAGACCGAGGACTTCACGGTCTCCAGTCCGGTCCTCAACGTGGCCACGGAAGGTGAATTGCGTTTGAAGGATATGACCGTGGAGGCGAGGCTGGCGGTCCAGCCCTTTGGCACGGTGGATTCATTGGTCAGCAAGATCCCCATTGCCGGGTACATTCTGACCGGTCAGGATAAGTCCCTGGTCAGCTATTATTTTAGGGTGCAGGGGCCGCTCAAGGACCCGGAGGTGACCTATGTGCCCTTTGTCGATCTGCCTGCGTCTGTCCTCGGGTATTTCAAGCGCATCCTGCTCACTCCGGTCAGGGTCTTCGATCAGTCCCGGGTGGACGAGGAGATGAAGCGGGACCGGATAGAGCCACCGGATTGGCTGAGCCTGCCTCCGGGCGTGATCAGTCTGCAACCGGGAAGTCCCGGATCGTAAGAATTGGCCAGGCCGCGTAGGCCGGTTCTTCGTACGGGTGGGCCGCAATCAGAGCCCGCAAGACATCGGGAAGGACATTGTCGCGGCAGACGAGTTCGACCCGGTATTCGTCGACGGTTTCGATGCGGCCGTGAGCCCCGATGTGCGGGTCGCTGCCTTCCAGGGGGCGGAACTGGCCCTGGCCGAGGACCTGCCAGCAACAGGAGTCGTAGTTTTCGTAATGTCCGGCTCCGGCGGCGAACACAGCTTCCTTGACGGTTTCCAGATGGGTCGCCGGAACATAGACGACGAGAACGTGCATTTCATCCCCCCAATGTGAATGTTGTTCGATGTGGTCAAATCTGGGGTCAGGTGGCGAGATTGTCAAACCAAACCGGCTCGGGTAGAGGTCCGGGCTTTCATGATGTGTACAAGGAGGCTTGACCATGCGATTTTTCCCATTGATTTTCCTTATTTTTTCTTTGATGTCCGTTCCCGTTCTGGCCATGGAGCCGGTTTTCGAGGATGACGCCCAGGGTATTCTCCAAGGGCTTCTGGCCACGGACGGCAAGAGTGGCGATGCATCGGCCATGGAGGTAACGGTCATGGAGCGGGTCCAGGGCGAAATGGTCACCCGGGTCATCACGGCCAGTCCCGGTCAGGGCGTGAATATTCTCGTGGAATTTGACTCGGGCAAGGCCACTTTGCGGTCTGCGTCCCGGGCAGTGCTCCGGGAACTCGGCCAAGCCCTGGCCTCTCCCGATCTTCAGGGGCGTCGGGTGGTCCTTCGGGGGCACACGGACGCGGACGGCCCGGCTGACATGAACAGGCGTCTGAGCCTGGAACGGGCCGAAACAGTCCGATCCTTCCTGCTGTCTGAGGCCGGTCTGGAATCGAATATGATCGAGGTTCAGGGTTTTGGGGAGGAGATGCCCGTGGCCGCCAACGACACTCTTTCGGGAAAGCAGCGCAATCGTCGCGTGGAGGTCGTTCTCGTTCCTCTGGGCGACGCTGGGCCCGAATCCCCAGGCTTGGGCGATGCCCTGGGTGTTGATGACGGAGGAGCCATCAAGTGGTGATTTTTGGTCCGGGCTGGGGTAGGAATTACTCCCTCGGCCCGTTCATCTTTTTTCTGTCTGCGTGGATCCTGTCGCTTCAGGCTGGCTGTCCTGTCCTGGCCGGAATCAATGAGACCACCATCCGGGTGGAAAAAGTCCTGGATGGGGATACCTTTGTGACCACGGCCGGGCAGACCATTCGTCTGCTCGGTATCGACAGCCCGGAAGCGGCCAATGACGGCCAGCCGCCCCAGTATTATGCCAAGGAATCGCGAAAGGAACTCAGGCGTTTGGTTCGGGGCGTGGACCTCAGGATGATGAACGAAAAATCCGAGAAAGACCGATATGGCCGGACCCTGGCCGTGCTGACCCTGCCCGACGGCC
>RZZR01000152.1 GCA_009929795.1 Deltaproteobacteria bacterium
CCGCCATCCGTCAGGCCCTGATCGAACTTGCCCAAAGCCTGGACCAAGGCCGGGTCTATCCGGCCTTCGCCGCACTCGAAGCGGCCGTGGCCGATCATCCTCCCTCCCTTTCGACCCCGGTTGCCCGACGCATGGACCGTTTTCTGATCGACCTGCGGCCGACATCTCGCATTCAACAAGCGGCCTCGCAGGAGGAGCGGGCCAAGACACTGTCCTGGAACCGCCGTTTTCTGCCGGCCCTAGCCGCCTACGACGAACTCCTCGCGACCCGGCCCGACAATCAGGAGGCCTTCTTTGATCTGGCCCAGATCCAATGCGCCCTGGGTCTATCTGACCTGGAAGAACGCACCTGCCGCAGGCTTCTGGACCTGGATCCCCTTCATGGTCGGGCGAACCAGGCCCTGGAGCGCCTGGAAATCCGTTCGAGTGTGGGATTGCGGGCCGGGTACGGATTCTGGAACGAGCAGAGCCACGGCGGCTCCCGCCTGTCGGCCATGGAACGCCACCATCAGCAACTGGCCGTTGACCTGCCCTTTGCCTTTGGCCGCTACCACCTCTTTGCCGCCCAGCATTTCTGGCTGGAGCGGCCTAAATCCATACCCGACGCCCGGGACGACTTTTCCGGGTCCTACGCGGCCAATGGCCTGTCTCTGGGCCTTGGCGGCGTCATTACCCCCTGGCTTCGAGGCTCTGCATCCCTGACCCGCAAGGAATACGAAAAATCGAGCCTCGGACACCGTCATCTGGGTCAGGCCGGCCTGGAGATCAATGTCGAAGACTGGGTCCGCCTGGGCCTGGAGTACGAACGTCGGGAGGAACTGGCCAATGGTCTGGCCCTGCGTCAGGAAATCATGGCCGATGTCTGGCGCCTCAAGGCCTCCTCGGCCCTGACCCGCCGACTGGACCTGGCCCTGACCGGGGAATTCAAGGACATGAGCGACGACAACCATGGTCTGGCCCTTAGAGGTGACCTGGGCTTCGTCTTGACCGACCATCCCCGGGAGCTCAAAATCACCCTGACCGGGGAAAGTCGGGACTTTCGGCACACCAGCCAGTACGAATATGACGGTCCTGAACTGGTGGATGTCGTCCACCCCTACTGGACGCCTCGGAACTACACCGCCGGAGCCGTCACCCTGCAATGGCGGCACGATTTGGCCGAGTTCCTGTTCTGCGGGGCCGAGAAGAACGTCTACCAGCTCAGCCTCTCCGGCGGAACCGACAGCGAGGACAACCCGGCCGTCCGCCTGGAAGGGTCGTACCATCTCGACTTTGCCCGGCGCTGGGGCCTGGTCCTTCAGGGTCTCGTCCACAGTTCGCCCCAATGGGACGCCCAGGGCCTCTGGGCCAGCCTGGAATACCGGTTCTGATCCGCAACCATCCGACAACGAAAATGGAAAAAACTCCGAACCTGAAGAGCACCGCCCTGGCCATGGTCCTCATCGTGACCATGATGACCGTCTTTCTCTATCTCATGGCCCGAACGGCCCTCTTCATCCTGGCCGACTACCATTGGTACGAGAAGAGCTTGGCCCTGCTCCTTCTCCTGGCCGAGGCCTTCACCATGACCCACGCCTTCGGCTATTTCCTGAACCTCTACCGGGTCATCACCAGCTCGGCCGTGCAGCCCCGGCTGTCCGTGGACAACGTCCCGGAACTCAAGAGCTATCCGCCCATCGCCATCATCGTCTCCTCCTTCAAGGAACCTCTGCCCATCCTGGAGGACACCCTGACCTGCTTCTACAACATGACCTATCCCAACAAGCACATCTATTTTCTGGACGACACCCGCTACGACCGGCCCGGAGACGACACCGTGGCCATGCAAAGCTACCGGGCCGACATCGACGCCCTGTGCGAGCGAATAGGCGTCAACCTCTTCCGCCGCCGCTGGCGCGGGGCCAAGGCCGGCATGATCAACGACTTTCTGGACTTCATCGAGGGCCGACCCAGGGAAGGCTTCGAGTTCCATTCCTTTGAGGACCGACCCCGGTCCGAAAAAGAGAAGTACATCATCGTCTTTGACGCGGACATGAACCCCCTGCCCGACTTTGCCGACGCATTGGTGGCCTTCATGGAGGCCAACCCGAGCTTGGCCTTCATCCAGACTCCCCAGTACTACACCAATTTCGAGACCAACCGCGTGGCCCGGGCCGCCGGCCTCCAGCAGGCCGTGTTCTACGAGTACATCTGCGAGGGCAAGAGCATGCAGGACGCCATGTTCTGCTGCGGCACCAACGTCATCTTCCGCCGCGAAGCCCTGATGGACGTTGGCGGGTTCGAGGAGTCCTCAGTCACCGAGGACTTTGCCACCTCCCTCAAGTTCCACTCCAAGGGCTGGAGTTCGGCCTATCTGAACAAGGTCTGCGCCTTTGGCATGGGCCCCGAGGACCTGGGCGGATACTTCAAGCAGCAGTTTCGCTGGGCCCTGGGCACGGTGGGCCTCTTCCGCCAGATCCTGGGTTCATTCGTCAAAAACCCACGCCTGCTGACCCCGCACAAATGGTGGGAATACTTCCTCTCCGGCACCCATTATTTCGTCGGCTGGGTGCTTTTCGTCATGATCCTCTGTCCCATCCTCTATCAATTCTTTTCCGTGCCCAGCTATTTCGCCTATCCGGAAATCTATTTCCTCTTCTTCTTCCCCTACATCCTGTTGACCGTGACCCTCTTCCTCTACTCCATGGGCCAGCGGCGCTATGGGTTCAAGGAGCTGGCCATCGGCATCATCCTCCAGGCCATCACCTTTCCCGTGTACATGCGGGCCTCTTTGCTCGGCATCATCGGGGTCCGCGGCTCCTTCGGCATCACCCCCAAGGGCGGCAGCATGAGCCTGCCCCTGCGCGGACTCTGGCCTCAGGTGGCCCTGGCCGGAGCCTGTACCGGGGCCCTGGTCTGGAGCCTGGAGCGGCTCCGTTTCGAGGGCGAACCGGCCTGGGCCATTGCCATCAACGGGCTCTGGTGCGCCTACCACGCCCTGCTCCTCTCGGCCGTCGTCTATTTCAACCACCCCGAAGAGGGCTCCTGAACACCCCTAACCAGGAGGTTCGACCACCATGTCCGTCCGGCTCCAAAACCTGCGCGAATCCAACGATTTCCTGAACATCCTCTTCGAGAAGATGCCCTCCCTGGTCCTTTTGGCCGACCAGGACATGAAGATCGTCGAACTGAACGACGTCTACGAAACCCTCTTCGGCCAAAGCCGGGAAAGCGCCATCGGTGTGCGCTGCGGTAACGCCCTGGGCTGCGCCTTTGCCGTCACCGAGGGCAGACTCTGCGGCGAAACCACCAACTGCGACCGCTGCCGGATCCGCCAGGCCGCCCAGGCCAGCCTCCTCGACAAGACACCCACGGACCGGGAAAAACTCGTCCACTCCTTTTTCATCGACGGCCAAAAGGAGGAACGCCATTTCGAGTTCAGCACCCGGCCCATCCGATTCGATGGCCGAGATCTGGTCATGCTCATCCTCTACGACGTCACCGATCTGGAACGGAAGAATCAGGCTTTGGTCAAGAAGCAGGCCAAGATCGACGAGTCTCTCCAGGCCGCCGGCTGCATCCAGCAGAACCTGCTGCCCAAGAGCCTGCCCCGGCCCGACCGCCTGGATTTCGCCTGGCATTGCCGACCCTGCGACGAGATCGGCGGCGACATTTTAAACGTCCTGTCCCTGGACGGTGACCATGTCGGCTTCTACATGCTCGACGTGGCCGGTCACGGCGCCCCCTCGGCCATGATCTCGGTTCTCGTCTATCAGCTCATGGATCCCCACACCGGCATCCTGGTGGACCACACGGCGACTCCCCCGGCCATCCGCGGACCCGAGGAGGTTCTGGACATCCTGAACCGTGAGTTCCCGTACATGCGCTTCGAGCGCCATTTCACCATGGTCTACGGCATCGTGGATCTGACCGAAGGCACCCTGACCTACAGCAACGCCGCCCACTGCCACCCAACCGTCCTCTCCCCCCGGCACGGCCTCCGCTTTCTGACCGAATCCGGGACCATCGTCGGCCTGGAAGGTGTTCCATTTGGCCAGGAGACCATCCATCTCGCCCCCGGAGACAAGGTCCTGCTCGTCAGCGACGGCCTGCTGGAGGCCACGGACTCCGGGCGGCGCATGTTCGGGGATGAGCGCTTCGAGGACCTTCTGGCCGATCTGCGCCATGTTTCCCCGGCCGATCTCATCCAGGGTTTGTTGAACGACCTCCAGGCTTTTATCGGCGATCAGCCCCTGACCGACGACGTGAGCCTGTTGGCTTTCGAGTACCGGGATGCGTAGCTCGTCGGCCCTGACCGGGCTGCTCCTTCTGACCCTCTGGGCCATGCCGTATCCTGTCTATGCCGAGACGAGAACAAATCCGGGCCCCTTTTTCGGCGCGGCCCTGGACGGGTATCCCTTGACTCTGGAACGCCTGCACGCTGTCGAGAATGACCTGGGCCTCACCCCCAGCCTCATCGTCTTCTTTCTCCAATGGCCCGCAACCCCTGAAACCGGACATTTTCCGGCCGAAACCCTGCGGGCCGTCGAGGAATTCGGGGCCCTGCCCTGCCTGACCTGGGAGCCCATGTACATCCAGGACGGCCACGAACATGCCGTCTTGGCCCAACGAATCTTGGACGGCGAGTACGACCCCTTCCTCCGAGACTTTGCCCGGGCGGCCCAGACCCACGGCCAGCCCTTCCTCATCCGCTTGGCCCACGAAATGAACCTGTCCCGCTACCATTGGGGCACCACGGCCGAGGCTTACGGCCCGGAATCCCCGGGTCTGTACCGCCGCATGTTCCGCCATGTGGTCGACATCTTTCGCCAGAAGGCCGCCGACAACGTCCTCTTTGTCTTCTGCCCCAACGCCGAGTCCGTGCCCCATCCGGTCTGGACCGACCATGGGGCCTGGAACACGGCCTCGGCCTACTATCCCGGCCACGACGTGGTCGATATCCTGGGAATGGACGGGTACAATTGGGGCACGACCCAGAACCGGGCCGAGCATGGCTGGGACAGCTCATTCCGATCCTTTGCCGACATCATGGGCCCTATACGCGAAGAACTGACCATTCTGGCCCCGGACAAGCCTCTCGTCGTCTTTGAGACGGCCAGTACCGACCGGGGTGGTGACAAAAACCTCTGGATCCGAGACGCCGTAAAGGCCATGAAGGACTGGGCCCTGGCCGGATTCGTCTGGTTCGAGGCCGACAAGGAGGTGGATTGGCGGCTGGCTACCGGTACCGATCCGAGCCTGATAGATTTTCTCAAGTCGGACATCGATTGTCGAGCCGCTCAGGTCATCCCCTTTCAGCCACGTTGACCCGTTTTCCGGCCCGCACCTCATTCTTGACGCTCGATTCCGAACACCTTATTGCTTTGGCCTCGCCACGCCCCCGTAGCTCAGTCGGATAGAGCGCAGGATTCCTAATCCTGGTGCCGCAGGTTCGATTCCTGCCGGGGGCACCAACAAAATCAAGGGCTTATGTCAAATGACGTAAGCCCTTTTTCGTTTAATTGGTCCTCAAGCTTTCAAGCGGTTGACCAATGAATGCTGCAAAATCGGTTCAAGGCCGTG
>RZZR01000153.1 GCA_009929795.1 Deltaproteobacteria bacterium
TTCTGTCAATGCCACGGTCGGGCCAGGTTCGGCAAGATTATCGCGAGATCGGCTGTGCAGATGTTTTTATGTTTGGTCTAATCGAGTTCCATTTGACTGTTTTGCAGTTGATTCCGGCAACAAAAGAGGCTAATGAGAAACAGTTTCATTGGGTAGAATCCCGATCCATTTTTTGCACAGGATGAACTCCTTGGCGCAGTCCTGCCCATGACCGAAAATCACATTCATTCCCTCTTTGTCGGCGGCCCGGTGGTCCTTGTGGTCTGGCGGCCCGAGCCCGGCTGGCCCTTGAGCTATGTCTCGGCCAATTCTCGGAATCTTTTCGGCCGGGACCCTGCCGAAATGATTGATCCCGGTTTCCGGTTCGAGGACATCGTCCATCCCGAAGATCTGCCACGGGTGGCGGCCGAGGTGCAACAGTATCTGGCCCGTAGGACTGAATCCTGGGAGCATCGTTACCGCATTCTCAGGCCCGGGGGGGAGGTCTGCTGGATCCATGACTTCACCAGTCCCGAGCGGAGCGAGGACGGCCGACTTCTGGCCCTGCGGGGCTACCTCCTGGATCAAACCGAGCAGATCCAGGCCGAGCAGGCCCTGCGGGAGGCCGAGCTGCGCTGGCAGTTCGCCTTGGAGGGGGCCGGAGACGGCCTGTGGGACTGGGACGCGGTGACCAACACGGTCTTTTTTTCCGGGCAGTGGAAGGCCATGCTGGGCTACGACGAGGACGACATCGGCGACAGTCTGACCGAATGGGAGAGCCGCATCCATCCCGAGGACAAGGCGCAGTGCTTTGCCGACCTGGAGCGCCATTTTCGGGGGGAGACCGAGTTCTATCGGAACGAGCACCGGATGCGCTGCAAGGACGGCTCCTACAAATGGATCCTGGACCGGGGCAAGGCCATCCAATGGCTGGAGCCGGGCAAGCCCCGACGGGTCATCGGCACGCACACGGACATCACCGAGCGCAGACTGACCGAGGCCCGGCTTCGGGAGAAGAACGAAGAGCTGGACGCCTTTTTTACGTCCAGTCTTGATCTTCTGTGCATCGCCGACACCCAGGGCCGGTTCGTTCGGGTCAATCCGGAGTGGGAAAAGGCTCTGAGCTACAAAGTGGCCGAACTCGAAGGCCGCCCTTTTCTGGAGTTCGTCCATCCCGACGACCTGGAATCCACCATGGCCATCATGAGGAAACTCGTGGGCCAGGAGGAGATCGTCAGCTTCGAGAACCGCTACCGATCCCGGGACGGTTCGTACCGATGGATCGAGTGGCGCTCGAAGCCCCGGGGGGATCTCATCTACGCTGCGGCCCGGGACCTCACGGACCGCAGGCGCATGGAGGATGCCATCCGCCACGCCGAGGCCCGCTATCGGACCCTGCTCGATTTTCTGCCTGACAGCGTTTTGCTCATCGATCCCGACACGGCCCTGCCCGTTGAGTTCAATGCCCCGACCCACGAACAACTGGGCTACACTCGGAAGGAGTTCGCGGCCCTGCGCATCAACGACTACGAGGCCCTGGAAAAGCCCGAGGAAACAGCGGCGCGGATCGAGAAGATCGCCCGCACCGGTCGGGATGACTTCGAGACCCTTCATCGCCGCAAGGATGGGTCGGCCATCGACGTCCTGGTGACCGTGAAGCTGGTCCGCTTCTTCGAGAAAGCGGTCATGCTGGTCGTCTACCGGGACATCACGGCCAAGAAGCGGATCGAGGAGGCCTTGGCCAAATCCGAGGCCCGGTTCCGGGTCATCTTCCAGCGTGCCAACACGGGCATCGCCTTTGCCGACGAGACAGGGGAGATCATCACGGCCAACCAGAGCCTGAGCCAGTTGCTGGGTTATAGTGACGAAGAGATCGTGGGCATGAATTTCGGCCAGTTCACCCACCCCGAAGATCTGCCCCAGGAACTCTACTTTTTTCGGGCCATTCAGCGAGCCGAACGGGACGAGTACCGGATCGAGAAGCGCTACATCACCAAGTCCGGGGAAACGCTCTGGGTGGACGTGGCCGTGGCTGTCATCCGGGACTATGAGGGCCAGGCTGTGAATTTCGTCGGCATGGTCATCGACATCACCGAGCGCAAACAGGTCGAGGAAGCCCTGCGCGAGGCCAAGGAGGCGGCCGAGGCGGCATCCAGGGCCAAGAGCGAATTTTTGGCCAACATGAGTCATGAGATCCGCACGCCCATGAACGCCGTCACCGGCCTGACCCAACTCTGCCTGGGCACGGACCTGGACGCCCGGCAGCGGGACTATTTGCAGAAGATCCAGCGCTCCTCGGCCATGCTTCTGGGCATCATCAACGACATTCTGGACTTTTCCAAGATCGAGGCCGGGCGTCTGGAACTGGACGAGCGCGAGTTCTCCCTGGAGGGAGTTCTGGAGCAATTGTCCACCCTGTTCACGGCCCGGGCCGAGGAAAAGGGTCTCGAACTCTTTTTTCGTCTGGGTCCGGACGTGCCCGGGTTCCTGCGCGGCGATTCCCTGCGTTTGGAACAGGCCCTGTCAAACCTCCTTTCCAACGCCATCAAGTTCACGGAACAGGGCGAGGTGGAGCTGGCCATTGCCCGCATCGGCCAGGAAGGCGAGAACGTCCATCTGGCCTTTGCCGTGCGGGACACGGGCATCGGCATCAGTCCGGAGGAAGGTGAGCGCCTTTTCAAAGCCTTTTCCCAGGCCGACACCTCCACGACCCGTATGTACGGCGGCACCGGCCTGGGTCTGATCATCAGCCAACGTTTGGCCGGCCTCATGGGCGGAAGCCTGGCCATGGAGAGCGAGCCGGGGCGTGGCAGCACATTCACCTTCAAGGCTGTTTTTCGGCCGGCCGTTCAGGCAGCCAAGGTCCGGGAGGCCCTCCGGCCCGAAGACTTCGCCGGCCGCAGGGTTCTGGTGGTGGACGATCAGGCCACGTCCCGGGACATCCTGCGGGGGATGCTCATTTCCTGGGGGTTTGTCGTCGAGGAAGCCCAAAGCGGCGAGGAAGCCCTGGAGGCCGTGGAGCAGGCCGCTCGGGACCGTTCGCCTTACGATTTGATCATTCTGGACTGGAAGCTGCCCGGCCGGGACGGTCTGGATGTGGCCGAGGCCATCAGGGCCATGGAAGGCTCAGGCGGGCTGCCCCGTCCGGCCACGGTGGTCATGGTTTCAGCCTACGGGATGGACGCGGCCATGGACAAGGCTAGCCAATCCAGGCTGGACGCATACCTGACCAAGCCGGTGACACCATCGGCCCTTTTCGACGCCCTGGTCGAGGTCTGGCGCGGTCCACGCCGGGAACGGCACTCGCTTTCCGATGATTTTTCCGAACTGACATCGGGCTTGCGTGGGGCCCGGGCCCTCCTGGTCGAGGACAACGCCCTGAATCGACAGGTGGCCCTGGAAACATTGCAGAACGCCGGGTTGCGCACGGCCGTGGCCGTCAACGGTTTGGAGGCGGTGGAGATGATCCGCCAGGGTCGGGACTTCGACGCCGTGCTCATGGATCTCCAGATGCCGGTCATGGACGGCTTTAGCGCGGCCCGGCATATCCGGGAACTGCGACCCGAACTGCCCATCATCGCCATGACCGCGGCGGCCATGGAGCAGGACCGGGAACGCTGTCTGGCCGCGGGCATGCAGGACCATGTGCCAAAGCCGGTGGACAGGGAGGTGCTCTTCACCGCTCTGGCCCGATGGATTAAGCCTCGAACGGGCCCAAGCGGGAACGCCGACCAGGAAGGCATTGACCTGGGGGAGGCTCGCAGCCTGCTGGTCCGCATCGACGACCTCCTGGCAGTCAGCGACTTTGTGGACCCGCCGATGCTGGACGATCTGGAAACGGCTCTGGCCGACCGGGTCGAGCCGTCCCTGACCGTCCGTCTGCGAACCAAGATCCAGCGATTCGATTACGACGGCGCCCGCGAGGCGGTGCGCTCCATCCTGGCTGGCCTCGACGGGGCGGCCCAAGGAGAAACAAGGCCATGAACGACAGCCTGCAGACCATGTCCGTGCTTATTGTCGACGACACGCCAATGAACATCCAGATTCTGGCCGAGGCCCTGCGGGCCGACTACAGGGTGCGGGTGGCCGACACCGGGGCCAAGGCCCTGGCCGTGGCCGAGTCCGAGGATCCGCCGGATCTCGTCCTTCTGGACATCATGATGCCCGGCATGGACGGCCACGAGGTCTGCCGCCGTATGAAGGAGAACCCCAAGACCAAGGGAATTCCAGTCATCTTCGTCACCGCTCTGGGCGAGAGCGAGGACGAGGCCCGGGGGTTCGATCTGGGGGCCGTGGACTACATCACCAAGCCCTTCAGCCTGCCGGTGGTCCGGGCCCGGGTCCGGACCCATCTCCAACTCAAGCAGCGCACGGACATGCTCGAGGAATTGTCCATGATCGACGGATTGACCGGGGTGGCCAACCGGCGGAGTTTCGATCAGGCATTGGACCGGGAATGGCGACGGGCGGCCCGCAATGGTGCGGCCGTGGCCGTGGCCATGATCGACATCGATCATTTCAAGGCCTTCAACGACAATTACGGTCACGGGGCCGGGGACGAGTGCCTGCGCCGGGTGGCCCAGGCCTTGAAATCGGTGCTGCTGCGGCCCTCGGATCTTGTCGCCCGCTACGGCGGCGAGGAGTTCGTGGCCCTTCTGCCAGAGACCGACAAGGACGGGGCGGCTCGCATGGCAGAGGCCCTGCGCCGGGCCGTGGATTCGTTGGCCCTGCCGCACGAGCATTCTCCGGTGTCCGACCATGTGACCGTGTCCGTGGGATATGGCACGACCGGGGCTTCAGAGGCTGTCGATCCGAACACCTTGGTGGCCGTCGCCGACCGGGCCCTGTACGAGGCCAAGAATTGCGGCCGCAACCGTGTGGTCAAAGGAGATTGACCATTCACCTTCAGGTCTTCAGAACAGGAAAAAATCCGGTGAGTTATCCGATTTGACAGGGCTGGTCTCGGGCCCGGAGTCGGCCGGATTGTCCCTTAACGGTCCAGGATGTCCCTGATGGAAGCCAGCAGCTCTGAAATCCGGTAAGGCTTGCCGATGAAGCCGGCCGCGCCCAGACCAAGGATCTCTCCGGCCGGACCGTCGGCCGAATAGCCGCTGGCCACCAGGACCCTAGCCTCGGAATCGAGGTGGATCAGTTCAAGCAGACATTGACGGCCGCCCATGCCGGGCATGTTCAAATCCATGATCACCAGGTCGATGGCCTCGTCCCGGGCCAAATAGATGGTCAGGGCCTCTTCGCCGCTGGCGGCTTGGACTACGGTGTAGCCCGACGTCTCGAGGGCCTCGGTGGTCAGATCCCGGATGTCGGCCTCGTCGTCCACGATCAGGATGGTCTCGGTGCCGCCCCGGGCAGGGGCCTCGGGTTTCGGAGGGGCCTCCTCGCCCGGGACTTCCGATGCTGCAGGCCAGTAAATCTTGAAGATCGTGCCCCGGCCCGGTTCGCTCAGAC
>RZZR01000154.1 GCA_009929795.1 Deltaproteobacteria bacterium
GGGTGATTCCACGGCGTGCTCCATGGCCATTAAATGTTCTTCGAGGCGTTGTTCCAGCCGGAAGATGCCACGGAGGAATTCGACCCGTTTTTTCGATCGGGGTTCCTTGAAGCCTGACCTGATCAAGGTTTTGTTGGCGTCTTGCAGGGCCCTGAGTCTGGCCCGGGCCTCGACGATATCCTTGGAAGTGTCCCGGTCATCGAACTCGGCCTGGATCAAGGCCCGGTACAGGTCGGCGCAGGCGGACAGGGCCTCGGCCAGACCGCGTCCCAGGCCGGTGGCGGCCCGAAAGGGCAGGACGAACAGAGAGACGGCCAGGGCCACGGCAATGCCCAGGGCCGTTTCCAGAAAGCGGATGGCCCCGGTCTCGACCACGCTCTGGCCGGGTTCCCCGAGCATGAGAACAATGGCCGCGGTGATGCCGGCCAGGCGCAGGGCCTCGTTGAGTCCCGAAATGATGGCGCAGACAGACATGGTGACAAAGACGGCCACGACCATGGCCGCAGTCGGGTCCGGTACCACCAGCCCCATGAGTACACCGGCAATGGCCCCGACAAGGGTTCCCAAAAGCCGGACCCACCCGGCGTGGACACTTCCCCCGAGGTCGGCCTGCATGACGATGATGGCCGAAATCACGGCCCACAGGCTCTGGTCGAGTTCCAGGGCCTCGCAGGCCAGGGCGGCGATCAGAGCGGCCAGGGCGGTCTTGAAAGGGTGGACCAGGGCCCGACCGTTCAACGGGGATGTTTTCACGGTTTAAGCTGGATCATTCGGGTTGACGTTGAGGTCAAATTGTCCGTGAATAGTTCCAGATGGACCCTATTGCCATTCGCCCAAAGGCTACGGCTTCAGGGCGTGTTCAATTTTTCCCAGCCAGGGGTAGTCGGCCTGGAGCCTTTTCTTCATGGGTGCCAAGGCCTGTTGAAAGGCGGCCTTGTCCACCTCGTTGACGGCCATGCCCTCGGCCTCAAGTTCCATCACCTGACGCCCGGCCTCTTGCCGGACATAGTCCTTTTCCGTCTTGGCCCCATGCCGGGCTGAGCGGATGAGCCAGTCCCGCTCGTTTTCCGACAGGGATTTCCATGTCGCGGGGCTGCAGATGACCACGGCCGGGGAATAGACATGGCCGGTCAGGGACAGAAAACGCTGGAGCTGGCCGAGCTTGAAGGCATAGATGATGGCGATGGGATTTTCCTGGGCGGTCAGGGCCCCCTGGCGGAGGGCCGCCAGGGTTTCGCCCCAGGGAAGGGCCTGGGGGATGGCTCCAAGGGTCTCGAAAGCCAGGATGTGGACCCGGTTTTCCATGGTTCGCAGCCGCATGCCCTTGAGATCGCCGGGGACGACCACGGGTTTGCGGCTGTTGGTCAGGTGCCGGAAGCCGTTTTCCCAGAAGGCCAGACCGAGGAGTCCGTGATCGGCGAGAGCGTCCAGAAAGCCTTGTCCAAGGGGGCCGTCCAATACGGCATCGACCTGTTGGTGGTCGGCGAAGACGTAGGGAACGTCCAGGGCCAGAAAGTCGGGGGCGAAGTTGCCCAGGGGGCCGGTGGAGGACACGGCCAGATCCACAAGACCGAGAGTGGCTCCTTCAATGAGGGCCCGCTCGTCGCCGAGTTGACGGTTGGGGAAGATCTCGATGGTCAGACTGCCGTTGGAGAGCCTGGACAGCTCCGAGGCCATGGCCTCGGCCCCGATCTGGTAGTGGCTGACCGTGTTCACGGCGTGGCCGAGGCGCAAGGTGCGGGCCTGGGCCAAACCGACGAACAGGACGGTCGAAAGGGCGAAGATCGTGACAAGGGCGGGCACATGGGCGCGGGACATGGTGATGAACTCCTTGGATTGGGCGAAGGATCAGGGAAGGGGCCTGTGGCTCCGCTTGTGTTTTGAAGTCCTCTCCAGTAGCAGAATTCTTTTTGGACCGTAAAGCCGTTCAGGGATGAAAAAAGACCGTAAACCGGAAACCCGCCTGTGGCTGAACGTCGGAGAATCCTCCGGCGACGTCTATGGCGAGCTGCTCATGCGCGAACTCGAGGCCCTTCGACCGGGGTGCCGGTGCGCGGGTATGGGCGGAGAGCGCATGCGTCGGGCCGGGCTGGAAACCGTGGCCCGGGCCGAGGAGCTTTCCGTGGTCGGGGTGACCGAGGTTTTGGGGCACATCCCCAGGATCATCGGTCTTCTGTCCCGAGTCCGGCGGGCCATGAAGGAGTTCCGGCCCCAGGCCGTGGTCGTGGTCGACTGCCCGGATTTCCATTTTTTGGTCGTGCGCATGGCCCATAGACTGGGAATCCCGGTTGTCTACTTCATCGCCCCGCAGGCCTGGGCCTGGAGGCAGGGCCGGGTCCGTTTCCTGCGAAAATTCGTGGACAGGCTGGTATGCATCTTCCCCTTTGAGGAACCCTTTTTTCGGGACCATGGGGTCGAGGCCGTCTACGTCGGCCATCCCCTCTTGGAGGAAATGGACCTCGCAGGCTTGGGAAGGGTCACGTTCGATCCGAAGCTGATCGGCGTGCTCCCCGGGAGCAGGCGGCGCGAGGTGGAGAGTCTGCTGCCCGTTTTCGGGCAGGCGGCCCGGATACTTCTTGAGAACCATCCAGACCTCAGGTTTCGGCTCGTCCGGGCTCCCCATGTGGACCGTGCGACAGTGGCCCGGCTTTGGCCGCGGGACGTGCCCCTGGAGGTTCATGAGGCCGACGAGCGCCACGCCCGCATTCGGGAGTGCGCCTTTGTCATGGCCGCCTCGGGGACGGTGACCCTGGAATGCGCCCTGCTGGGGACACCGGCCATGGTGGCCTATCGGGTCTCGGCCTTGAGTTCGGTGTTGGGTCGGATGCTCATCCATGTACCCCATATCGCCATGCCGAACCTGATCCTGGGTCGGGGGGTGTATCCGGAGTTCATTCAGGGGAGAGCCAATCCCGATCTGTTGGCCGGGCAGGGCCTGGACTGGCTGGACCGGCCGGAAACCCTTCAGGCCGTGCGGGACGAAGTGGCCAAGATCCCGGAATTGCTGGGTCGGGGCGGAGCGACCAGGACGACGGCGGAAATCGTCCTTGATCTGGCCGCCCGATCGAGAAACAGGAGGAAATAAGCATGGGCATCCCCTTTGGGGTCGTTGGGGTCGGGCATCTGGGAAAGTTTCACGCTCGACTGGCGGCGGGCATCCCGGAATTGGATTTTCAGGGAGTCTACGACGTCGACCGGACCTGTTGTCTGGAAGTGGCCGAGACCACGGGCGTTACGGCCTGCTCATCCCTCGACGACCTGCTGCAACGGGTCGACGCCGTCAGTATCGTGGTGCCCACGGTCATGCATCACGAGGTGGCCAGGGCGGCCCTGGAAGCCGGGTGCCATGTTTTTCTTGAAAAGCCCATCACGGCCACGGTGGCCGAGGCCGAGGATCTCATCCAACTGGCCGAGGCCAGGGGCCTCAAATTACAGGTCGGACACATCGAGCGCTTCAACCCGGCCCTCCTGGCGCTTGAGGGTCACGACATCCGCCCCATGTTCATCGAGAGCCACCGGCTGAGTCCGTTCAACCCCAGAGGGACGGATGTCAGCGTGGTCCTCGACCTGATGATCCACGATCTGGACATCATCCTGAACCTGGTCGGAAGCCCGGTGGCCTCGGTGGACTCGTGCGGCGTGGCCGTGGTCTCCGAGGTCGAGGACATCGCCAACGTCCGTATCTCCTTTGAAAACGGGGCTGTGGCTAATGTGACCTCCAGCCGGATTTCAATGAAAGCCATGCGGAGGATGCGTCTTTTTCAGCCGAACAAATACCTCATTCTCGATTTTTTGGAGAAAAAGGCAGAAATTTTCACCCTCCCCGAACCGGGAGGCAAGGGTCCGGGTCTGCCGGTGGCGACCCTCGGCACGGGCGACCGGAGCAGACCCGTGTACTATGATCGTCCCCAAAGCCCGGAAGTAAACGCCCTGGAGATGGAACTCCGTGAATTTGCTCGGGCCGTGTCGGCCGGGGAGAACACAAAGGTGACAGGCCGGGAGGGGCTCCGGGCCCTGGAGCTGGCCACGACGATTCTCAGGCAGATGAAGCGGGGGCCGGCCACAGGCCGGTCGTGACCCGGCCGGGGGTCGAGAACGAATCGACCTCACTATGGCCATACATTCAAGGAGCACTCATGGCGACGACATTGCCGTTCGTGGATTTGAAGACACAGTTCGCGCTATTGGAGCCGGCGATTCGAGAGAGAATGGATGCCGTTTTGAACCACGGGCAGTACATTATGGGCCCCGAGATCGAAGAACTCGAGGGCCGTCTGGCCCGGTTCGTGGGCAGCAGGCACGCCGTGGCCTGCGGATCGGGGACCGACGCTCTGCTCATGGCCCTGCTGGCTCTCGGTGTTGGGCCCGGTGACGCGGTCTTCACCTCGCCCTTCACCTTCGTGGCCACGGCCGAGGTCGTCTCCCTGCTGGGCGCGACGCCGGTTTTTGTGGACATCGATCCCAGGACTTTTAACATGGCCCCCGAGGCATTGTCCCAGGCCGTGGCGGCCATGCGGACCAAGGACCCCCTGGCCTATCCCCTCCCGGCCAATTATGCCGACCTGGCCCCCAAGGCGATCATTGCGGTGGATCTTTTCGGCCTGGCCGCGGACTACGACGCCATCCGGGCCGTGGCCGACGAGGCCGGTCTGCCGGTCATTGAGGACGCGGCCCAGTCCCTGGGCGCGGGCTACAAGGGCAGGGTGGCCGGGAATCTCGGCTTGATCGGCTGTACCTCGTTTTTTCCGGCCAAACCCTTGGGGTGTTACGGCGACGGGGGGATGTGCTTCACGGACGACCCGGAACTGGACGCATTGCTCAGATCCATCCGTAACCACGGCCAGGGCCGGGATAGATACGAGAACGTCCGGGTGGGCATCAACGGTCGACTGGACACTCTGCAGGCGGCCATCCTCCTGGCCAAGCTGGACGGATATCCCGAGGATATCCGGATGCGGGACCGGGTCGCGGCCGGGTATACCGAACTGCTCGGCGATCTGGTGCCCACGCCGGTGATCCCTGAGGGATATACCTCGGTCTGGGCCCAGTACACGGTAATGGCCCAGAACAGCCAGGAAAGGGACCGCATCCGTCGGGCCCTCGCCGAGGACGGAATCCCCACGGCCGTCTACTATCCCAAGCCGCTCCATCTCCAGAAGGCCTTTGCACCTTGCGGTTATTCCCAGGGTGTCCTTCCGGTCAGCGAGTCGGCCAGCCACAGCGTGTTCAGTCTACCCATGCACCCCTACGTGTCCCTCGAAAGCCAGAAGGTAGCGGCCCAAAGCATCCGCCGGGCCCTGGCCGGCTGAGGGCTGAAAGGAATCCCGCTATGATCGTCAAGAAGATCTTTTCGCTGGGACTGTCCGTGGAGG
>RZZR01000155.1 GCA_009929795.1 Deltaproteobacteria bacterium
TAACAGCCCCAGGGCCACGGACGGGGTCCAGGAAATGAGCCCGTGCCTGTCTGAAAAAAGACTTGCCCACAATTTAGGATGAAAAAAATCAAAGCCCTCACCCTGGTAGGAAAAAACCAGAAATTTGCCGTAAAGAATCTTCCATACAACCAATTGAGGCAGGAGGGGAAGCAGAAAAAAAAGACCAAAAAAAATGGACTCAAATAAACGGCGTTGAAAATTTCGACTTTGACCGACAAAACCCAATAGTTCGGCCAGAGGCAAAATCATGAACACAACATTCTGCGGCCGGATCAAAACCATCACACCCCCGACCAGGCCGAGAAACATGAGATTTGCAAGAGAACGTCGCTCAAGCCCTTTGAGCCATAGGCAGGCAAAGGCCGAAACCATGCCCAAAGACATGGCATGGGCCATGGTCGGCTCAACGGCCAAATAATAAATAACATTGGTGGACAAAACCACCATGCTAACAGCCCAGAAGCCGGAGGCCTGATCAAAAAAAAGACGAAGCATCCGCTCCATGCATACCAGACCAAGCAGGCCGTATAAAACCGAACCAAGAGCCATGAACAAATGATACGGCCACGTGTATCCATCGGCTGAAATCTCCAGCCCAAATACCTGCATGGCCAGGACAGTGCCGTGAGCGGCGACGAAAAACGGCGTCCACAAGAGGGCCGGACCGATAAAATACTTATTGGCCACGTGGTTGGTGGGTGTCAAACTTCTGATAGAAGGAACGTCATCACCATGCGCATTGTAATCTTGAAATTCGTTTTCAAAATGCAGGTCCCCGTCAATGGCCAGGGAACGGACATAGGCGTAGTATCCAAGCGCATCCGAACGGATGATGGCCTTGGTCGTCCAGAGCTGGACGACCAGGACAAAAACTATAGTCATCAGTAGAACCGCCAGACAACAGCCTTTTCGTTCAAGGAGAAAAGCCTCCGCCCTGCAAGCGATATTGCAAAAAAATGGCTTCATGCTTTTCATTCGGATTTCCTCGAAAAACGTTATCTGGAGGGTATGCGTCTAGCGCGCATCAGGGTCAGGAGGAGGCCCAGGCCCAGGACCGCTTCGGTGATAACCGTGGCCAGGGCCGCTCCCTTGGCTCCCATGCCGGGCAAAAAAACTAAATTAAGTCCCAAGTTGCAGACTCCGGCAAGGCAGGCCATTATGGCATAGGCCCGCTCCTGGTCAACGGCCAGGCATGCCTGGGTCAGCATGGCGTTAGGAAAAATGAAGATCAGACTTGGGGCGATCCAGGCCAGAATCTGAGCCGAATCCTCATACTCCGGCCCGTAGAGTAAAAAAATTATTGGGTTGGCTCCCCAAAACAGAATCCCGGCCGGAAGCAGGGAAAACCCTGCCAGCACCAGAACTCTCCAGGTCATGGCCCGCCCGAAGCCCGCATTGCTTTTTGCAGCCAGGCGCAGATCCCGAAACCAGATCTGGGTCAAAGGGGCCAAAGGCAGGACCACTCCTTCTACCAGCCGGTGGGCCGCCGCGTAGAGCCCCACTGCACCTGCGCCCAGCACGCCTTCGATGACCACCATGTCCAGCCGAAAATACAGCAGAGTGGACAATTCGATGATCATCAGAGGCATTCCGGCCCGGAGGAGTCTGCCGGAGGGCCATGGATCCGGCTTGGCCAGGATTTCTCGACTCCAAGGACTCAAAAATAGCACAAGGGCCGCGCCAGTCGCCCAGGCCGAGAAAATCCACCCCGGCTCCCTGTATCCGGCCAGAACAACGGCACCGATAATCAATGCGCTGCCGGCCCGAATTCCGGCCTGCCAGAGGGCCTCAGCTTCGAATCGCCCCTTGCCCTTGAGTCCGGCCGAAACCAGACGCGAGATCTGCAAGACCCCGAAGCAAACGATTGCCGGCACAAGGCCTGGTCCGGGGAGAAGAGCTGCCCCGGCCAGACCCAAAGCCAAGGCCCAGGCAAGATGTCCCAAGGCGGCGTGATAGAGCGTTGAGGTCCGGGAAACCAGGCTGGGGCTGGTTGTCTCGCGAAAAATGAGCACCGAATAACCGGCATCCAGTGCCACGGCCCAGAACGCTCCCAGGGTCAGGGCGTAGTTATAGGTCCCAAAGGCTTCGGGCCCCAGGATGCGTCCCAAAAGCAGGACCAAGCCCATGGACACCAGGCCTACGAACACTGCGGATGTCCACTGGGCCAGTATAGGCTGGAGCCTGGCGGCACATCCTGAAAAATAATTCAAGGAAAACACCTGAAAATGATGATTCTCTCGCTCATGGGATCGAGAAATTTAGACAAGAGCCCTGGCTATGGCAAGGCAACCAGAGCATGCCCGAGTTGCCAGCGGCACTGTTCTCCAGTATTCTGGCAAGGTATGAACGCGGCAATTTTTTTGTCCACTCCATTGCGGATTCGAGAATTGATCAGACAGCGTCTGGCCTGGCTCGACAGGGACACGCTCTTTGTCATCATCTTCTGCCTCTGGATCTTCAAGCCGGCCATGAGTTCGATCCGCCTCGGGGGCATTATGCCTCTGTCCCATTTTCTGACCATTGTTCTGGCCGGAACCGTGGTCCTGCTTTTTTTGAACCCGGACTATCTGAAAAAAAACCGTGTCCCTTTGGCACTCTGGTTCCTGTTCTTTCTGGCCGTCATCGCCAGCGGCCTGGGACGATTCGACGCGGATTTCGTCATCACCCTGGCCCTCTATGCCATTTTTCCCCTGTGCCTGCTTGCCTTCACCCTGATGGGAAATCAGCGCGCTTTGGATCAGCAGACCTATTGGGCGGCCATGACCCTCATGGCATTTGTAGTCATCATCGGCCTGGGGCAGTCCTTTTTTCATCCCGATCCGGTCTATAAAAAATTTCTGCTGGCCTTTGTGCCCCCTGGAGCCATGGCCGGCGGATCCTACGCCGCCTCCATTTTTGTCAATCTGGTCATCTTCGGCGCAGTCTGCGCCCTGTTGTCAGTATTCTGCCTGACGCGTATTCGCCGTAAGAATGGCATCATATTGAACATCCTCCATTGGTCGATGGCATGTCTGGCCGCGTTGGGAACGTGGTTCAGTACCAGTCGTAACGCAATTTTGGGCCTGGCAGTAGGCTTGTTGGGATTTTTACCCCTTTTGGGATGGAAAAAGGCGTTGATTGGGCTTGCCTTGTGCCTGATTGCGGGTTCGACACTGGTGTGGTCCGGCCTTCCGGAAAAATATCTCACCGGAAAACCACTGAGAAAATACGTACAGACGAAAAAAACCGTTTCACATATCTGGAATGGCGACGCACAGGCCAAGGCCAAAAAGCCGCCTGAAAATCGCTTGATCATCTGGTCTTTGGGTCTGAAAAAATGGTCTGAACAGCCATGGACCGGCATTGGGTTGGGCCAGGCCAGAATCATGCTCAAGGAATACAAAGAAAATTATGCACGCTTCAACATGCACAACAGCATGCTGACCGTTCTCGTGGAATGCGGCCTTCCGGCCCTTTTCGTTCTGGCAGCACTCATGCTCTGGTATCTGATGCGCGCCAATGCTCAGGACAGTCTGCCCGTGGCCATGACCTTGATCAGCCTGAAAAGTTTTGATCATTATTTTGACTATTCCATGGCGTTTACTGTTTTTTGTGCCTGGATCGTCGCCATGAGCCTGGAGAGAGCCCCGGACGTCCTTTCTGCACTGAATGAAGCCCCCAATCCTTCTTGTGCCCCATGACCCGAGTGCCCAACCTCCCGTATTGGGGGGCCATCTTCTATACGAGCCTGCTTCTGTCCCTGTTGCTGACCCCGGTATCGGACCGGCTGGCCAAGGTCCTTGGCCTTTTGGATCAACCGGGCGGACGCAAGGAGCATTCCAGACTCATGAGCCGTTCCGGAGGTTTGGCCTTGGTTTCGGCTATGGTTTTGTCCCTCCTGCTGTGGGTCGAGATTGATCTCAAGATGCAGGCCTACCTAGCCGGACTGGCCCTTTTGACCGTGACCGGAATCATGGACGACCGCCAGTCCATGCCAGCGACGATCAAGTTCGCGGCCCAGATTCTGGCGGCCATGGTCCTCGTCTATCTGGGGGGGTTCAAGGTCCTCGATCTTGGCAATCTGTTCGGAACGGGCCAGATAGATCTAGGACGCTGGGGCGCGGCCTTCACGGTTTTCGGCCTGGTCGGGTTCGTCAATGCCATGAATCTTTCCGACGGCCTCGATGGCCTGGCCGGCGGCATTGCCCTCATCGCCACACTTTTTTTCAGCGCCATGGCCCTGACCAGCGGCAACACCCTGGCCCTGGCTTTGTGTTTGGCCCTGGCTGGGGCCCTTCTCGGCTTCTTGCGCTACAATCATTTCCCGGCCCGACTGTTCATGGGTGATACAGGCAGCCTTGCCCTGGGCTTCACCCTGGGAACTGTCTGCGCCGTTCTGGCCTCGCCTTTCAAGTTTCACGGCTATTCGGCCATGGCCGTGGTCACGGTTATGGCGGTGCCGGTCTTCGATACATTGTATGTCATGGCCGTCAGAATCTTGAAGGGCCGTCCGCCCATGCGTCCGGACAAGACCCATCTTCATCACCGTCTGGCCAAATTCGGTCTGAGCCATCCCTTGAGAGTGGCCATTATCTACTGTCTGTGTCTGGGCTTCGGGGCTCTGGCTTGGGCAGGGAGAGCTTGGCCCGCCTGGGAGCTTCTGGCCATCGACGGGGCCATCCTGGTCTTCCTCTATACGGCCATGGCCGTGGGGGAGAAGAGAGGCTTTCAATTCAGACGCTCCTCCAGAATGGAGGCCATCCTTTCCTGGAATAGGAATCGAAGGATGCTCGTTCCTCTGGGCGGGAAGAGCGTGCGCTGGGCCGGGCCCCTATTTCTTGTCGCCCTGTTCTGGCCTTTGCCTTGGATCTGGCCCCTGGATAGACCTACGGGCCTGTTTTGCCTGTCCTTGGGCTTGGTACTGGTCTGCTCGTTTCCCTGGTTCTCGGGCCGAAGACGCCTACCCTGGGCCCAATCCGTGTTCTTTCTGGTCAGTCTGGCTTTAACCGGGCTTTATTTTTTCGTTCAGCCCAAGCTCAAATGGCTTCACTACTATCTGGGCAGTCTCTCCTGTCTCTGCCTAGCCTGGGTCGTCTGGCGGGTTCTGACCAAACGGAAAAATGAAATCCTGCTTCCCACAGGTTTTGAAGTTTTGCTTTTGGGTATTATCTGGTTTGTGCCCGGAATTCTTGCTCCGGTTCTAAACATGCCCGAGGCAGTCAGTAGACGCATTTTGTGGACCTGCGTGGTCAGTGCCCCGTTCATGGCGG
>RZZR01000156.1 GCA_009929795.1 Deltaproteobacteria bacterium
AACAGGATGGCCCAGACCAGGGTGTTTACCGACCGGGAAGAGACCAGGATCAAACGGGCCAGCCAGTTCAGAATTCCGGAACGGGTGATGTTGGAGGCCCCCATCAGGCCCACGGGCACGGACAGGAATATGGCCAGGAGAGTGCCCAGACCGGCGATGTTCAGGGTTTCGATCAGGGCCTCGTGGACGCCCTGGGACGTGTAGGAAGGCCAGTCAGGCGGCCACATCCTGCGGAACAGGTCGGCCATCTGCTCGGGGGCGTCCCAGAGGAACTCCGGGATGATCTGGACCGTCTTCAGTGAAAAGACGAACAGGGCCACGGTCCCCAGATACACGGAGAACCGGGCCAGTCGCTCGGCCATGGTGAACCGCTGCCAGCGGCGGGCCTCAGTCATTGAAGACCGCCTTGATCCGGATGGCCACGGACTCCCCGACCATGATCAGGGCGATGATGGCGATGAGGATGGCCGCCAGGAAATCGTAGTCGAAACGCTGGAAGGCCGCGAACAGGGTCCCCCCGATGCCCCCGGCCCCGACGATGCCGATCATGGTCGAATTCCGGAGGTTGGCGTCGAACTGATAGGTGGAAAAGCCGATGAACCGGTTCAGGACCTGGGGCAGGACGGCGAAGATGAGGACCGAGGCGAATGGTGCTCCGGCGGCCTTGGTGGCCTCAACGGGCTTCAGGCTGATCTCCTCGATGGCCTCGGCAAAGAGTTTACCGATGAACCCGATGGAGGCGAAGATCAGGGTCAAAATGCCGGCCAAAGGCCCGAAACCAACAGCCTTGACGAACAGGATGGCGAAGATGACCGGATGGAAGGACCGGCAGATGACTATGACACCCCGGGCCGGCCAGGTCAGCCAGGACGGCATCAGGTTCCGGGCCGCGCACAGGCCAATGGGCAGGGAGAGGAGAACTCCAAAGGCCGAGGCGATGACCGCGATCTCCACTGTCTCCACCAGATTCTCCAGCAGAAGCCGCCACCGCTCGAAATTGGGGGGGACCATCTCCGAAAGGAACTTGGCCCCGTTGTCGAGTCCCTGGATAAACCTAGCCCAGGTGAAGTCCAGGGCGCTGGCCGCGTAGATAAAATAGGCCAAGGCCAGCACCCATCCGGCCCGGGCCGCCCAATTGGGACGAAATGGCCGCCTTTCCACTCCGGCGGTGCTCATTTCAGCCAGCCCTCCCCGCCGTAGATGGTCTTCAGATGATCGCCGGACAGTTCCGAGGGCGGTCCGTCGAACACGATCCGGCCCTCGGACATGCCGATGATCCGATCGCAAAAACGCTGGGCAAGATGGACGTCGTGGATGTTGATCAGGACCGGAATGTCCCGGGTCTTGGAGAACATGCCCAAAAGCTCCATGATCTCCACCGAGGTCTTAGGGTCCAGCGAGCTGGTTGGCTCGTCGGCCATAATGAGATCCGGGCCCTGCATGACGGCCCGGGCGATGCCCACCCTCTGGCGCTGGCCCCCGGACAGGCTGTCGGCCCGCTCGGTGACAAAGTCGGTCAACCCGACCTGATCGAGAATCTCGAAGGCCCGGTCGATGTCCCGCTTCTTGAAGCGTCTCAGCCAGGCCCGCCAGACCGGGACGTACCCCAGACGGCCGCAGAGCACGTTCTCAATGACCGAAAGCCGCTCAACAAGATTGAACTCCTGGAAAACCATGCCGATATGACGACGAGCCAGCCTGAGCCGGGTCCCCGACAGGGAGGTGATGTCCGTTCCCGAGACCTCGATCCGGCCGCTCGTGGGCTCGATGAGCCGGTTGATGCACCGGATAAGCGTGCTCTTGCCGGTACCCGAAGGTCCGATGATGCCCACTATGCAGGCCCCGTGAACCTCGAAGGACAGGCCCTTGAGGATGGGCTTGTGGCGGACGTATTCCTTGACTAGGTTCTGGACCACGAGGGAGCGGTCCATGCCGCTCCCTCGTGTCTGTGCTTCGTTTGTCATGATGCCCGGGCTACTTCTTCTTGGAGGCCGCTTCCTTTTCGGCCATCTCCTTCAGGCCTTCGGCGTTGTAGCTCTCGCCCACCGCCTCGGCGATCTCCCGGATGACCTGCCAGTCGGCCATGTAGGTCACGGGATAGAAGCGGTCGGCCCCGCCAAAGGTCTCCTGCATCTTGGCCGGGAACCGGTAGGTGTAGAAGGCCCCGATGATCTTCTGGGCCAGATCCGGGCACAGCTGGTTGGAAAGACCGAAGGACGAGGTCGGGAACTTGGGGCTGGTGTAGATGATCCGCAGAGCGTCCTTGTCCACCCGCCCGGCCCGGACCATGCGCTCGTACACGTCCGAGGCCACCGGAGCGGCGTCGTAATCGCCGTGGGCCACGCCCAGGACGGACTGGTCGTGTTTGCCCGAGTAGACCACGGTGTAGTCCTCGTCAGGAACGAGGCCCAATTTGGGGAACAATGCCCGGGGGGCCAGGTTTCCCGAGTTGGACGAGGCCGAGGTGTGGGCCACCTTCTTGCCCTTCAAATCGGCCATGGACTGGATGGGGCTATCCTTCTTGACGACCATGATCAGGTTGTACCCCTGGAAGCCGTCGGCGTAGCCCTTCACAGCGATGGGCACGTACCCGGCCAGGTTGACGGCAAACCCTGTGGGGCCGGTGGAGAACCCGGCCACATGGAGGCGACCGGAACGCATGGCCTCAACCTCGGCCGCGTTGGACTGGACCGTATAATAGATGACCTTCTTGCCCGTGGCTTTTTCCAGATATTTCTGAAAATCCTCAAAGGCGTCCTTGTACACGGCCGGATCTTCCACCGGGGTGTAGGTGAAGACCAGGGTATCAGGGTTCTTGCAGTCCCCGGCCTGGGCCCAGTCGGCCACCAGGTCCTTGTCCTCGTCGCAGTACATGACGTCCAGGGTCCCGCGGTTCGTGCACTGTCCGGCTTGGCAGGGCAGATACAGGGCCAAAAGAACGGCCAGGGCCAGAAAGGTCAAAATCGTCTTGCGCATCGTCAACCTCCGTTTGTATGGGTTCGGGCCCAGACCCGCGCCCCCGTTGGACACCGGTCGCCCGAACCGTTCCGGTCTCGGATCTGGTCATGGGGATGGTCGAGGATACATTGAGACGCGTCCCCATGTCGGGGAGTCTGTACACCATCCATTCCGTCTTGAAAATGGCAAAAATGTGACAGAATCCGACACACCTGTCTTTCGGCCTGGGATTCTCTGCCGTTTCCAGACGTCCTCGAACGGCCCGACACCCTTGAAAAGGTTATCCTGAAGAGCTACCCCATGCCGGGGTACAATGGGCGGTTCTTGTCCACTTTGGCCTTCATTCGCAGCAGAATGAGCTGCTCAATGACCCCTTCGCCTTCCGAATTCAGGAAAAAATACCGGTCCCGATCCTTGAGCAGGGCCACGCCCAGCTCCCATTCCTCCAAAGCCTCCAGGTACAGGCCCTCGGCCTCGAAAAGTCGGCCGACTAGAAAATGCGGGGCCGGATCCCGGGGGTCCAGGGCCATGGCCATATCGGCGTCGCGTCCGGCCTCTTCGACGCGACCGAGTTCGAAAAGGGCCAGCCCACGCCTGGCCAGATGCGGGGCCATGGATTTCGGCCGATTCCGGCTCTCGCCTCCAGCCAGTTCCAGCCCGAGGTCGAGAAACGCCAAGGCCCCGGCCGGGTCCCCGGACCGCATCCGAAACTCGCCCATCAGAAGATGACCCCGGGGATTGCCGGCATCCAGAGTCAAAAGTCGTCTGGCATAGGACTCGGCCCGGTCCAGTCTGCCAGATTTTTCGGCTGCTCCGGCCAGCAGTCCCAAGGCCTGGATCTGTTCAGTGGCATTGCCGAAGAACAGGGCCCTTCTGGCCAGCCGCATGGCCTGGTCCAAATCGCCGGCCCGGCTCAGGAGTCCGGCCGCCTTCAGATCCCTGGCAGGATCGAAGCCGAAGGCCGCGCCGAACACAAAAACCAAAGCACCAAGGAAGGTGACCAGGGCCACTTTGCGCATCATGTCCCGGCCCCGACGTCTTTCTTGCCCGACTGACTCATGGCCCAAGGCATGGCCAGGAGGAAAAAGAACATGATGGCCCAGTCGATCAGGCTGAAGACGATCCACCAACCTCCGGTAATGCCCATGGCAAAGCCCCGGTGGATGCCCGCCGTGGCCGCCACCCCGAAGATATACTCCGAACTTCGCCCCTCCAGCAGGCGGCCCAGCCAGCCTACGGGCTCGAACCAGGGCTGGGCCAGGCCGAAACCCACGACCTGCCCGGCCATGAAGGCCGTAAAGACAGCTCCGGCCACACCCAGGGCCGGTCCGAACCCCGGATGACCGAGCAAAACCCGCCTGGACCTAGCCCAACCGGCCATGATCCAGGCAATGAGCAGACCTGCCACCGCCCCCTGGGCCAGAACGAAATACCCGATCCAGTATCGAATCCAGCCCATGGCCATACCCACCGCAAGGGCGGCGACGATCCCCGCCCCCAAGGCCGTTTTCATGCTCCGATTCATGGGCTCACTCTGCCCTGACCGTCACCTCGGGTCAATGATCGCGCCGACGCCGACAGACTCCACATTCTGAATTGCGGCTTGACTCTGTACTCGGCCGGGGTATGCGGACAAAATTGGAGTAGATCGAAAAGGGTCCGGGGTTCAAAACGCGCAACGATGCAATTTCAGTTTCAGCGAGGAATCACCATGATCATGCGAATCATCTCACTCTTGGCCATGTGCATTGTACTTCTCAGCCTTGGAACCGCCCTGGCCGGCGACGAATTCACGGGCACGAGCGATCCGATTCCGGATTCCATCCGCCGGCAAATGACCGGCAAGACCTGGAAACCCGAGTGTCCGGTCTCCCTGGATCAATTGGCGTATGTGCGGGTATCCCACTGGGGCTTCGACAATCGGCCCCATGTCGGGGAATTGATCGTCAACAAGGCCATCGCCGACAACACCATATCAGCATTCAGGGAATTGTTTGCCGTCCACTTTCCCATCGAGAGCATGAAACTTCCAAGTAGTCGACCCTGAAAAATACCGTTTTTCAGCTACGCTGCAACGTACAGTGAATTTTGAAGTGAACCATGTCTGATTCGGCCAAAGAGAAAAAAGGCCAA
>RZZR01000157.1 GCA_009929795.1 Deltaproteobacteria bacterium
ATGGTCCGGATGAGGACCGAAGGGTAGAAGAAGTCGGCGAAGAACTTGGCGTAGTTGCCCATCTGGAAGGCGACGATGTCGTCGCCGGTGGGGCTTCGAAGCCAGAAGGAATAGACGATAACGAAGCAGACGGGGATGACGAGGAGGAAGAAGACGGCTCCAAGGGCGGGGGAGAGCAGGACCCAAGGGGCCCATGGTTTGCTTTTCATGACGCCTCGATGTGGTGGGTGAATGAACATAATGCGCGGTCAGGAACCGGACATGGCCAAAAGCAGACTTGTCCGTCTGGAATTGACTTGAAACCAATGATCAGCAAGACATTGTTTTTACAGTATTTGATTTATTCGAGCATGTCAACTGATCTTTGAAATTTTCACGATATTGGATAAATATATATTCTCCGAACGCGATAAATTTACGAATGTTCGGGGGGATAGAAAAGAATCGATACATCACTTTTTGACTTGAAATCTCGTTTTGAAATTCAAAATACAATTAACGAAGATCATTTGATTGTTCCATAAAGATCAGTGGAGAGCAAAGATCGAAGGCTATTGCTGTCCAATGAGATCGTCTTCCATTGACATCAAAGATTCGAGCCCCTAGCCTCTTTTCAATATATCGACGTTTTTGAAAATTTGACGACACAGCCGGGAGCCGAGCGAAAATGGCGAGCAAGAAACGAGACAAACCATCCTGGAAATGGGATCAGACCAAGACTGACTTCATCCCCAAGAGCCTCAAGTTTGAGGATCTGACCGGCCAGCGGTTCAACCGTCTGGTGCCTGAATACCCCATTCGAACCCCTGACGGGGTCATCCTTTGGTTCTGTCGGTGCGATTGCGGAGGGGAGAAGCTGGCCTTGGCCAAGGATTTGAAAAAGGGAACAGTGGGCACCTGCGGCTGTTATTGGCGATGGGATCGGGCCAAGACCGATTTCGTTCCCCGCAATGTCCGATTCAAGGATCTGACCGGCCAAAGGTTCGGTGCTCTGGTGGCCCAGTTTCCTTTGCGGAGCGTCGAGAACGGTGTGGTCTGGAATTGTCTGTGCGACTGCGGCCAAAATGTCGAAGTGGTGGCTAGGAAGCTTAGAGACGGTCATGTTTTGTCCTGCGGATGCGGATCGCCGGGGCCGGGGGAAGTCTCACCCGGAAAGTGGGAGACGGACAAGAGCAGCTACATTCCGAAGAATCCGAATTTCGAGGATCTGACCGGGCGGCGTTTTGGGCGACTGATGGCCGAGTACCCCATCCGGACACCCGAGGGGGGTATCCTGTGGTTCTGTCAGTGCGATTGCGGCCGGAGCAAACAGGCGTTGACCCGCGATCTGTTGACCGGAACGATCACGTCCTGCGGATGCGGACCGCCGGGCGAAGCGCCGGATCCGAGCGGGAAGGGAGTTCTGGCTTGGCTCTCGGACATTGAGCACATAAAGGCCGAGGATTTGAAAGCCCTCTGGGACGAGCAGGGCGGTCGATGCGCCTTGAGCGGACTCATGGTGGCCATCGGCGTTGATGCGTCCCTGGACCGGATTGATCCCGAAAAGGGAGACGTGCCCGGGAACGTCCGCTGGGTGCATGCGGACATCAAGGCCATGAAAGGGGAACTGTCCGATACTCAATTTTTGGAATTGTGTGATCGAGTCGTGAGGCATCGGGCGACGACAATCGGGGGAGAAGACGGGTCGACTCGTTTTGACAGTGGAGAACCATAACGCCAATGAGGATCTTGCCATGAATTTTCCGACCGGGTCCGTGGACGATTTGAACACGGACCTGCTCTTTTATCAGACCCGGAAAAAAATCCCCTTCGTGTCCAGGGCCAAGGGGGTCCGCATCTGGGACCATACCGGCAAGGAATACATCGACGGCTGCTCCGGAGCGGTCATCAACAATATCGGCCATGGCGACCCCAGGGTGCTGGAGGCCATCAACCGCCAGGCCGAGCAGACCTTCTTCGTCTATCGGACCTATTTCGAGAACGAGCCGGCCGTTCGGTTGGCCCGGAAGTTGGTTCAGAATTCGGCCCCGCATCTGGAAAGGGTTTTCTATGTCTCGGGAGGATCCGAGGCAGTGGAATCGGCCATGAAGATCTGTCGCCAATATCACTACAACATGGGCAAGGGCAGTCGGCACGTATTCATCAGTCGACGCCCGGCCTACCATGGAGCCACCCTCGGGGCCCTGGCCCTGACCACCTATTCCCCCCTGGAAATCCCATTCCGGCCGATCATCAAGGATTATCCTAAAATTCCAGCGCCGTATTGCTATCGCTGCGCCTTCGGCCTCAACTATCCGGAGTGCGGATTGAAATGCGCCTGGGATCTGGAACGGGTCATCCAGGAACAGGGGTCGGAGAACGTGGCCGCCTTCGTGGTCGAGCCCATCGGCGGGGCCAGCACCGGGGCACTGGTGCCACCGGACACCTATTTCGCCATTATCCAGGACATCTGCGCCAAGTACGGGATCATGCTCATCCTGGACGAGGTCATGACCGGGTTCGGCCGGACCGGGGCCCTGTTCGCCTACGAGCACTGGAATGTGAAGGCCGATGTGGTGGCCCTGTCCAAGGGCATGGCCTCGGGCTACTATCCCCTTGGAGCCATCATGACCACCAGGACCATTGTTGACGCCATCGTCTCCAGTGGCGGCGGGTTCGCCCACGGTCACACCTACGCGGGAAACCCCATGGCCTGCGCCGTGGGTGAGCAGGTCCTGGACATCGTCCTGGAGGACGGTCTGGTGGCCAGATCGGCCGATAACGGGGCTTTTTTGAAGGCCGAACTGGAAGGTCTGGCCGAGCGATTCCCCATCATCGGCCAGGTCAGGGGCAAGGGCCTGCTCACGGCCCTGGAGTTGGTCCAGGAGCCATGGTCGAAGAAATCCTTTCCGCCCGAGTGGAGCGTGAACCTCCTGTTCACGGACGAGGCCTACAAAGAGGGCCTGCTCATCTATCCTCGGCGCCCGGTGACGGGCTTGGCCGGCGACCATGTGCTCATCGCTCCGCCCCTGACCATCAGCCGGGAGGAGATCGGTCTGCTCATGGAGCGTCTGGAAAGGGCTCTCATCAAGACCATGGCCAAGTTGTAGGGGCGCCGCACGCATGAAAGACAAGAGAACCGACGCCAAAACGGCTCTGCAGGGTCTTCAGGACGGGGCCTTAATCATGGTCGGCGGGTTCGGGTCGCCGGGAACGCCGTTCACCCTGCTGGATGCCGTTCTGAAGCACGGAGCTCGGGATCTGACCCTGGTCAAGAACGACGCCAACGAGCCGGGGATCGGGGTCTCGGTCCTCATGGAGGCCGGTCGGACCAAGCGGTTCATCGTCTCCCACATGGGCCTCAATTCAGCGGTCATCGAACTGATGAACCGGGGAGCCATCAAGGTCGAATTCCATCCCCAGGGCATTTTGGCCGAGAAGATCCGGGCCGGAGGAGCCGGACTTTTGGGCATTGTCACGGACATCGGCCTGGGAACGATTCTGGAACGTGATCGGGAAATCGTGGAGGTGGGGGGGAGAAAGGGTCTGTTCGAGCCGGCCCTGCGGGCCGATGTGGCCCTCATCCACGCGGCAAGATCCGACACCTACGGCAATGTGCTGTTTGCAGGTTCGGCCCGGAACTTCAATCCGCTCATGGCCATGGCCGCAGACCTCGTGGTGGTGGAAGCCATGGAAATAGTTCCCGTCGGCAGGCTGGACCCCAACGGGATCCATCTGCCCGGGGCCTTTGTGGACGCCGTGGTTCAAGCCAGGACGGACCAACGATACGAGGTCATGGAGCATCATGTCGGCTAAAGCACGCATTGCGGCCAGGGCGGCTCAGGAAATCAAAAACGGGGAAGTGGTCAACCTGGGCATCGGGCTGCCGACCCTGCTGGCCCGCTATATTCCAAAGGGCCATCAGGTAGTCCTTCATTCTGAAAACGGCATTTTAAACATGGGGGGGCCGAGTCCGGCCGACGCGGTCGATCCCATGGTCATCGACGCCGGCGGGCGGTACGTGGAGTGTCGGCCGGGGGGATCGTTCTTCGACAGCGCCATGTCCTTTGCCGTCATCCGCGGCGGCCGCCTGGATGTGGCCGTGCTCGGGGCCCTGGAGGTGGCCGGAAACGGCGATCTGGCCAATTGGATCATTCCGGGAAAATTCGCCCCGGGCATCGGCGGGGGCATGGAACTGGCCCAGAAGGCCAGGCGGGTTGTGGTGGTCAGCACCCATTGCACGGCCAAGGGGCGGCCAAAGATATTGAGTCATTGCACGCTCCCGTTGACGGCCCGGTCATGCGTGAACACCATCGTCACCGAGCTGGCCGTGCTCGACGTGGTGGACGGCGGACTGGTCCTGCGGGAACTGGCCTGGGACGCCGATCTGGACGAGGTCCTTGGTTTGACCAACGCCCCGGTCCGAGTGCCTGAGGGGCCTCTGCCGCGGTTCGGCCGGGAGGATGCGTAGAGATGGAAACCTCGGCAAAGGAGAAGGCCCTGCTCGACCGGGTGGAGGCCCTGCAGGACGAGATGTTCGACCTGACGGCCCGACTGGTGGCCGAGCCGAGCGTGCTCGGAAACGAGGCCGGGGCCCTGGCGGTCATGGAAGAGGCCATGGGCGACATGGGGCTTGATTTGGTCCGGGTGGCCATGGACGACCCCAGGCTCTTGGCCCATCCGGAGTATGCCTCGGTGCCGGGAGTGTCCGCCGATGGTCGGCATAATCTGGTTGGAATCCGCCGAGCCGAGGAAACAGGAGGGAACTCCTGCCTGTATAACGGCCATCTGGACGTGGTCCCGGCCGGACCCGAAGACATGTGGTCCACGCCTCCCTTTGATCCGGTCATCCGAGACGGGTGGATGCACGGACGGGGGGCCGGGGACATGAAGTCCGGGGTCGCGGCCATGGCCACGGCCCTGCGGGCCGTTTCCGCGGCCGGCTTGGGCCTCCGGGCTGAAGCCATGCTGGAGGCAGTCATCGAAGAAGAGAATTCCGGCAATGGGGCTCTGGCCTGCCGGGTCGCCGGGTTCGATGCCCAGGCCGTGCTCATACCCGAGCCCTTCGGGCCGACCATGCTTACGGCCCAGCCAGGAGTCCT
>RZZR01000158.1 GCA_009929795.1 Deltaproteobacteria bacterium
AACGCCATACCGCGCAGGCGGCTGGCCTCGGTCACGATCCTGCGTGCCTCGGCATCGGACGCGACTGGCTGTTGCCAGAGGATAATGCCGGCGCGGATTTCGGCGCGGACGGGATTGCCGGTGACGACCGCTTTTGGGCCGCCGAAGACCGGACCTTCCATGTCCGCGAAGCTGACCAGCACGCGGTCCACGCGCCGCGCCAGAACGCGGTTGGTCACCCCGGGCACGCTGTTCTGCTCGTGAATGGCCGTGGGAATCCTCTTCAGACAGGCGGTCAGCACGGGTACGAAGCCGGCATATCCGCCCAGACCCAGGACGACCTGGGGGCGGAAGTCGGTCAGAATGCCCAGACAGCGCCGGAGACTTCGGGTCATCCAGGCCAGGGCCTGAAGAGATTTTAGCCCACGGCCGAGGACTCCGGCCGCCGGGAGGGCTTCGAAGCTCAGGCCTGGAATCCCGGAGTCTCGGACTAGGGTTCCCTCGGGACCGCGTTCTCCGCCCAGAAAGAGAATTGAACACCCCGGACAGTCCGCGACCAGTCGTTCGGCCACGGCCAAGGCAGGGAAGATGTGCCCCCCCGTGCCGCCAGTGGCCAGGACGACCCGCTTGAGGGTTCCTGATGATTGGTCTTTTATCCTGGCTCCGGTCGCGGTCATGCTTTTGTACCTTTCGATCTGGAGAGGTTCACGAGGATGCCGGCGCAGAAGAAGGAGGTCAGAAGTTGGCTCCCGCCGTAACTCAAAAAGGGCATGGGAATGCCTTTGGGGGGAACAGCGCCGAGGACCACGGCCGTGTTCAGAATTCCCCCGAGAACGATGATCGCCCCCAGGCCGAAGGCCGTCAGCCGATCCTGCATCTCAGTACGGCCTATGGCTATGGCCAGGCTTCGCCAGAGGATGATGGCGATCAGAATAAAGACCAGAGAAACCCCGACGAAGCCCAGTTCCTCGCCGACCACGGCCAGGATGAAGTCGTTGTGTGCGTCGGGCAGGAAGAAGAGCTTTTGCTTGCCCGAACCCAGACCCTGGCCCAGCCAATTGCCCGAACCCAGGCCATAGAGGGATTGGACGAGTTGATACCCGGAGTCGAGGGGGTCCTTGAACGGGTCGAGAAAGGCGAACCAGCGGCGGAACCGGTAGGGGGAGTGGACGACGAGGAGGGCTGCAAAGGTGCCGGCCACGGCAACGGAAGAAAACAGATAGAAAAGCCGAGTGCCCCCGACCAGGCTCATGATGAGGAGGAGCATGCCCAGATAGGCCGCGCCCCCGAAGTCCGGCTGCAAGAGAAGCAGGAGGCAGAGCCCGGAGGTGACGATGGTCGGGGGAAGGAAGCCGACGCTGAAGGTTCTGACCTTGTCCTGCTTGTGGGAAAAGAAATAGGCCAGATAGAAAATTAGGGCTATCTTGGCCACTTCCAAGGGCTGGAGGGACATGATTCCAAGGTTCAGCCACCGGCTCGCCCCTCCTGCCTCGACTTTCAACGGTGAGACCAGGGTCATGGCCAGAAGCCCGGCGGTCAGGATCAGGCCGGGATAGACCATGCGATAGAAAAAGGTCATGGGAATGCGGATCGCGGCCAGAAAGGCCGCGAGGCCGGCCACGGTGAAGATCGCCTGCCTTTTGAAGAAATGGTATTTGTCGCCCCAGACCCGTTCGGCCATGATGCCGCTGGCACTCATGACCATGATCAGACTGAAGCCGGCAAAGACCAGGACGGCGCTCACCAGCCACCAATCCACGGTGCCTGCATGAGTACGGGCCGTGCTCATCGGGTCACCTCCCGTCCGGCCGTCAGAGAGACCAAGGCCCGTTGAAAGGCCAAGCCCCGTTCCTTGTAGTTGGCAAAGAGGTCGAAGCTGGCCGTGGCCGGGGAGAGGAGGACGACATCCCCGGCCACGGCCCGGCCGTGGGCCAGGGCCACGGCCTGATCAAGACTCGGCGACCAAGTCAGGGGAAGATGTCCCTGCCAGGCCGACTCGAAGATTTCCCGACTGGCTCCGAAGAGGAAGATTTCCCGTACCGTGTCCCGGAGCAGGGGAAGCAGGGATGTCAAGTCTCCTCCCTTGAAGACCCCTCCGGCAAGAAGAAGGATGGGGCGACCAGGAAAGCTTCGCAGGGCGGCCCGCAGGGCGTCTACGGTCGTAGCTTTGGAGTCGTCGACCCAGAGCACTCCGCGGTGTTCAACCACGGACTGCAGGCGGTGGGGCCAGGGAACGAATGTGGCCAGGGCTCGGCGAACCTTTTCCCTGGTCACCCCAAAGGGCCTCAGGGCCAGATAGGCGGCCTCGGCGTTGGCTAGGTTGTGGTTTCCCCGAAGCCTGGGACAGACCATTTCCGGATTGGCAACGAAATAGACCCGCCGGGCCCGGGTGAAGTTTTTGGGTTCGAGCAGTTCCTTGAGTTCCAGGGCAAGGACCGCCTGATCCTGGTCGGTCATGCGGGCGAAGAGCCGGAGCTTGGCGTTAAGATATTCGTCCATGGACCGATGGTGGTCTAGATGGTTGGCGGAGAAGTTCAGCAAGACGGCCGAGGCAGGGTGCAGGGACTCGGTGAACTGAGCCTGGAAACTGCTGACTTCCAGGACGACGAAATCCACCTCCCGCCCGGACAAAACGTGGGCGCAAAGCGGCTCCCCAAGATTGCCCCCGGCGAATACCCGGTGACCCTCCATCGTCAGGATATGGGCGATCATAGCCGTGGTCGTGGTCTTGCCGTTGGTTCCGGTGACGGCCACGACGGGTTTGGACACGAACCAGGACCCGAGTTCGAGTTCGGAAACGACCTTGGCTGCGGAAGGCAGGTACGGGGCGATGGAATCCATGGCCACCCCGGGGCTCACGATGACAAGATCGACACCCGCGAATTGATCCGGGGTGTGTTCCCCCAAGCGAAGATCCCAGCCCAAAGGACCAGCCTCGAGCGCCAGGGCGTCGGCCTTGGCCGAATCCTTTTCCAGGATACGGACCTCGGCCCCCAGAGCGGTCAAAAGCTTGGCGGCGGCCAGGCCGGAAATCCCGGCCCCGACGACCACGGCCCTGTGACCGGCCAGCTGGCGATCATGGATGAGTTGGTGCATACGCCTTTTTTCCGCTTTTCCTCTACCGCAGTTTGAGGGTGCTCAGGGCAACCAGGGCCAGAAGCACCGACAGGATCCAGAATCGGGTGATGATCTTGGACTCCGGAATCCCCTTGAGTTCAAAGTGGTGATGGATGGGGGCCATGCGAAAGAATCGCTTTCCCCCGCTGAACTTGAAGTATCCGACCTGGATGATGACCGACAGGGTCTCGATGACGAAGAGCCCTCCGACGATGACCAGCAAGAGTTCCTGTTTGCAGAGCACGGCGATGAATCCGATGGCCGCGCCGAGGCTCAAACTGCCGACGTCGCCCATGAAGACCTGGGCCGGGTAGGCGTTGTACCACAGAAAACCGAGACCGGCCCCGACCATGGCCGCGCAGAACACGGCCACCTCGCCGACGCCTGGGACATAGGCCACCTGGAGGTATTCGGCCATGTTTACGTGTCCGGCCACATAGACGAACAGAGAGAAGCAGGCGGCGACGACTACGGCCGGGCCGGTGGCCAGTCCGTCCAGCCCGTCGGTCAGGTTGACGGCGTTGGAGGCACCGACGATGACCAGGACGGCAAAGGGCAGATAGGCCCAGGAAAGGTCGGGCCGGATGGTCTTGAAGAAGGGGACCATGAGGGTGGTGTGGTAGCCGGGCAGGGAAATGAGTAGGGCAGCGGCGATCAGGGCGACCATGGTCTGGAGGAGAATCTTGGCCCTGGCTGAGAGGCCCTTGTTGTGCTTGCGGACGACCTTCAGGTAGTCGTCGGCCAGGCCGATGGCCCCAAAGGCGGTGAAGACCCCTATGCACAGGAGGAGATAGGGATTGGTCAGATCGCCCCAGAGCAGTACGCTGCCCAGAAGACAGGCACCGATCATCAGTCCACCCATAGTCGGGGTCCCGGCTTTGGATTGATGGGCGGCGACGTCCTCGTGGATGTATTGGCCGCATTTGACGGCTCGGAGCCAGCGGATGAAGACCGGGCCAAGGAAGATGGCCAGGATCAGGGCTGTGAGCATGGCGTAGATGGACCGGAAGGTGATATAGCGGAAGACGTTGAAGAGGCTAATCTGGTCGCTGAGGGGGTAGAGAAGATGGTAGATCATGCCTGGCCTCCCATGGCCTGAAGAAAGCGGTCCATGCGGCTTCCCCTGGATCCTTTGAAAAGCACCACGGCGTCGGCGGGGACGAGGCCAGATTGCATGGCCCTGACCAGATCGGATGGGCATTGGAGCTGATGGAGGGTGCCCTGGGGCCCTCTGTATCCGTCTTGTACGGCCGACCATGAGGAACCGTGAAAAAACAGGGCGGCACAGCTCACGGATGAGGCCAGGGCGGCTAGACGTCGATGCTCATCCTCCCGGGCCGGGCCAAGTTCGAGCATTTCACCGAGGACCAGCACCAGTGGGCGGGCTCCGGCCAGTTCGCGGGCCCGTTCCAGGGCTAGGCGCATGGACAGCGGATTGGCATTGTAGCTGTCGTCGATGAGGGTTCGACGGCCCTGGCCTCGAATATGGAATCGCCCATCAATGGGCGCGGAAGCTGCGATGCCATCCCGGATCGCCTCGAGGGGCAGTCCCAGGAGAAAGGCGGCCCCGGCGGCGGCGGCCAGATTTTCGGCCATGGCCCGGCCGGAGAAGGCCGTGTTGAGCATGATTTCACGTCCGGATAGGCGAAGCAGGTAGCGCCCCCGGCCGTCGGGCCCCAGGCCTTGATAGAGGCAGGAGATGGGAGCCGAGGCGTCCAGGGCTGAAAAGGGCGTGGGCAGAGGCTTGACGGCGGATGCGGCCTGAAAGAGCTCAGGATAGTCCTGGTTGACCAGGGCTTGGCCGTGAGCCGGGAGATGAGCCAGGAGCGAGGCCTTGGCCACGCAGACCCCCCGGACGCTGCCCAACCCTTCCAAGTGGCAGGGGCCGGCG
>RZZR01000159.1 GCA_009929795.1 Deltaproteobacteria bacterium
CTGTTCAAGGCTTCTTGTCTTCGGACTTCATCCACAGATTTCTTGGTCCTTGGGCTGAAAACGCATCAATGGTCGGTCCCGAGAAGGTGTTTTGGGGAGTGTCCGAATTTCAGGGGCAACCAGGGTATGGAGAGAATCTGAGGCCCCATGACATCGGATGGATTGCCAAACTCGAAGAACGGTCCCGTATCGACGAATATCCGTCTCAATGCCGTCGGGCCATCATCGTGCGACACGCGAACGTGCGGGTTTTTCCTACCCACAGGCCCCACTACTCGGATATATTTCGGGCAGGCCAGGGATATCCATTCGACAATTTCCAGAACTCGGCCCTGTGGGCCGGGACACCGGTCCTGGTCACTCATGCCACCTCGGACGGGGCCTGGATTCTGGTCGAGGCATCCAATGTTTTTGGCTGGGTCGAATCTCAGGACGCGGCCCTGGTCGACGAGAATTTCATTCGGTCTTACGTGACCGGGGCCTGGGCCACGCCTGTGAGTGACGGGTTTCCGCTGGTCGACGGGGATGGAACACACAGGTTTTTCAGCATGATTGGATCACTATATCCTCAGGCCGGGTCGGGATCCGACGATTCGGAAGTTCTGATTCCGGTCAGGGATGCCGATGGACAGGCGGTCATCCGTCGGACCAGGGTCTCGGCCGAGGCCGTGAGACCCTTTCCCCTGCCCGCGCTGCGGGGATTGTTTGTCGAAGTGGCCCGAGCGCTGGCCGGTCAGCCGTATGGTTGGGGAGGGATGTATAGATTGAGGGATTGTTCAGCCATGGTTCAGGACTACTTTTTGCCTTTTGGAGTCTGGATGCCCCGAAATTCGTCCCAGCAGGCCAGAGCCGGCCGGACCGTTGATTTGGAAAGTCTCGAAGGACCGGCCAAGGAGTTCCAAATTCTGGCCGAGGGAGAACCGTGGCTCACCACTCTCTGGAAACCAGGCCACATCATGCTCTATATCGGCCGGTTCGAGGGGCGGCCCGTGGTCCTGCACAACGCCTGGGGGCTGAGGACGAAGAGTTTCCTATGTGGAGAGGGGCGCAGACTCATCGGCGCGGCAGTGGTCACGACCCTGAATCCCGAGGATGGCGTGCCGTGCTCCGATCCCGATCGCGGCATCTTGCGGACGCTCAAGCGCATGACCTTTCCCTGTGAGGAAAGGGTGGAGGCGGGGCATGGGGAAGCAACTCCGTAGAAATAGATATGGTCCTGACTTTGGCTTCCTTTTGGGCAGGCAAGGTGCCCGGTCCGAGCGACTGAGGGAACAGTCTGGTTCGAGGCCCTTGTTTCCGGCATACCGCTGGTCCGAGGGCATATGAGCAGCTTTCGGGTCCCGGCGATCTTCTTGAGCAGAGCACTTGTGGGGGCCCTTGTGGGAGTCGGCTTTTCTTGGGCTTTCGTGACGCCCGTCAGGTGGGACTATGTTTTGACTGGAGCGGGAATTGGTGCCGTGGCCTTGCCTCTGTTCATGTTTCTCCGCCGACGTTGAGGTGGCATGCTATCTATGGTTTTGTGTCAACAAAAAAGCCCTTACAGCGTTTTGTTGTAAGGGCTTGATTTTTCTGGTGGGCCACCAAGGAATCGAACCTTGAACCTCCGGATTAAGAGTCCCTTTTTTAGGTATTTCACCTACTTACCCGAACCAACACTGAATACACACTAAACCCTTGACAGCACTTGGTTCCGAGCCTATTCTAACCTCACAAATCAACCCGAAAAAACCACTTCCATCGGGTAAAAAAGTGGGACAGGAGTGGGACAGAGATGAAAAACAAGTGGATCAGCACCAAGCACGCAGGAGTCCGATTTCGGGAGCATGAGTCTCGCAAACATGGAATAGGTCTGGATAGGTATTTCTCCATCCGATACCGTATTGACGGCAAGCTGAAGGAGGAGGGCCTGGGGTGGGCCTCCGAGGGCTGGACTGCCGAAAAGGCCATGCTGACCCGGGCCGAACTGCGGCAGGCCGCCACCAAGGGCGAAGGGCCACGGACCCTGGCGGAGAAACGAGAGATTGCCGACCAGGCCCGCCAGGAGCAGGAGCGCCAGACAGCCCTGGAGAAATCCGAGGGGATCACTTTCGGCCAGGTCTGGACGAGATACGAGGCCGAGCAGGGACACAAGTCTGCCCGGTCAATGGCCAGGGAAGTGGAGTTGAATCGAATCTGGATTGACCCGGTCATCGGCTCCAAGGCCATGAGGGACATCTGTCCCCTGGACCTTGAGCGGATCAAGAAGAACATGCTCGACGCTGGCCGGGCTCCACGGTCTGCCCAGTATATGCTGGCAGTCGTCCGGCAAGTTTTTAATTTTGCTGAAGTCCATGATCTGTACCTGGGGGTGAACCCAACCAAGAGAGTCAAGGTCAAGATCGGGGACAATCGCCGCCAGCGTTTCCTCAGCCAAGAAGAGGCCGACGAACTTTTGAGCGCCTGCCGGGAGAGGTCGCAAGACGTCCATGATCTGTGCCTCCTGTCCCTGCACACGGGCATGAGGGCGGGAGAATGTTTCGCCCTGGAGTGGCGGGACGTCGATTTCGGGCAAGGCATCCTGACCTTGAGAAACACCAAGAACAGCATGACCCGCCACGCCTACATGACCGAGGCGGTCAAGGACATGCTCCGGGCGAGGAGGCAGACAGCGACCACGGACATGGTTTTCAATGGACGGCCCGAGGTCAGCGATACTTTCAATCGGGTAGTTGAGGCCCTTGGGCTGAATCGCGGAATCTCCGACCGGTCGCAGAAGATCGTCTTCCATACCTTGCGCCACACTTTCGCCAGTTGGCTGGCGATGCAGGGCACGCCCATTTTTACCATTGCCAAGCTGATGGGCCACAAGACGACCGCCATGTCCGAGAGATACAGCCATTTGAGCCCGGGCCATCTGCAAGACGCAGTACGGGGATTTGAGGCGAACCTGGGCAAGCCCAAGGTCATCGACATCGCCACGGGCCGCAAGTGAGGCCATAGGAGGCGATTTAAGGGCCGGAAATAAAAAAGCCGACCTTTGACACGACAGAAAAACTTTATAGTCAAGACTTGCCAGGGATAGGACTCGCGATCCGACAAGGGTGGACATCCGCACCACCTTTCCCTGGCTCAAAATCCTGCGGACCACCAAGCGGAGGTGGATATGACCTACACCGACCTGGCCGACCTCCTTTCGGCCACACTACTGGACATGGACGCGCTGACGGACCGCTGGTCCTGTTCCGAACTCCACATCCTCATGGCCCTGGAGAAAGGGCTACTGACATCCAGGCAAATCAACCCGGAAGAATTTGAAGCGTACCAATCCCGGGAAAGGTATCGCCGAAGGGTCGAAGACAACCGGGCGAAAATGTCCGCGAACACGAAGGACCAACGGATTGTCGTCGAAATGATGCTCAACCGGAATCTTGTCATGGCCCATTTCGCCCGGACCGTTATCGAGTCGGGCCGCCCGCTGTCCTTCGATCTGCATCTGGACATACTGCCCGCCGAAGAACGGGCGGGGATCAAGACCGAGTCCATGACCATGGCCGAACGGGAAATGCTGGCCGCCCACCTGGACGCCCTGCGGGCCGAGGGCGATCTGTCCGACGTGGTCAAGAGGGGACTGTTCGTCCTGGCTGGCCGGGTGCGAGAGCAGAAGACAGTTCGTGAAATCGCTTTCAAATGGCCAGAATGGTCTGGGCGTGATCGGACTCGGGTGGAGGAATGGGAGAACATAAAACAGCGATGCACACAGGATCGTCTGCAGGCCATGGCCGCCATCGAAACGCACATGGGCAGGGAGGCAAAGGAGTTGGTCAAGAACGCACTGAGATCGTGACCGTACCCATACACTAAAAAAAGTCGTACCCGGTACGCTGAACGGCCAAACGGCCCGGAGCTAGGATTTGCCTAGTCTTCCGGGCCGTTTTTTATTGCGCCCTTTTTTCGTTTCGTACCTTTTCATCGTACCCTGTTTTCATCCTAACCTACCGTCAACAATAAACATTTTTACCGCATGGAGGAACATCATGCACAAAATGAAGTTGACGAAGGAGCAGGAGCGGATTGCCAGGACCATGGCTGAGACCTGGCGCACGACGATGGGGTCGGAATGGGTGGCCCGTACTGAGTTCGGGAAATTCTCAGGTGGGGCCATCGGGGGGCGAACGGTCAGCAACCTTGAATCGGCATCTGGAGATGGACCCGAAGGTGCTGTGCTGATGGGCAAGAGGAAGGCGTACCCGGTGGACAACGCCGCCGCCTGGTTGGCCATGCGCATCAAGCCGGTGGGTGAGCGGGTGGGCCGATGGGCCAAGGAGGTGCAGTCATGAAACTGGAAACTTCGCTTTCCCTCCCAGACCAAGATTTCCTGACCGAGACCGCCGAACGCATCAAGTCAAGGTCGGCAAAGACCATCGTCGAGAATGGCCTTGATTTACTCCAGGCAAAAGACCGGGTCGGCCATGGCCATTTTACCGCATGGGTGGAAACGGAATTGCCCTGGAGCATGAGGACCGCCCAGCGAATGATGCAGGCCGCGAAGCGGTCTCTGAAGCCTGCCGAGAAAAACGACATTTTGTCGCTTTTGCCTGGGGACGACCTTGCCGACATGACCGGGAGGATCCACTCCGAACTGGCAAGTATCCGGGAAACCATGGCCGAACTCGTCAGCTTGGGAGCCATGGACGAGGACACCACGCTTGACGAATTCGTGGCCATGGTGGCGGAGGGAATGCCGGACGTTTCCGACTTGGCAACCGATATGGTCAAGAGGGTGGCGGCCCCGTACATGGAGGGCGAGACATGCCAGCAAAAATAACCATCCTGACCTCCACCACGCCCAAGATACTGTCGAAGCAATTCCGTCTTGGTCCTGACGGCGAACTGGTCAAGACCACATCGGCAAACATGGTCCGGGGCA